>NZ_JASGSR010000013.1:0-102634 GCF_040446015.1 Bradyrhizobium sp. INPA03-11B | reverse complement strand
AGGTGGCCGAGCTTGTCGAGGTTGCGGCCGTGGCGGAAGCCGGGGCGGTCGGTCTCGACCAGGATCAGGCTCATGCCGCGCGAGCCGCCGTCGGGATTGGTCCTGACGACCGCGATCACGAGGTCGCACATCTGCCCGTTCGAGATGAAAGTCTTCTGGCCGGAGATGACATACTCGTCGCCCTCGTGGACCGCGCGCGTGCGGATGCCCTGGAGATCGCTGCCGGTCCCTGGCTCGGTCATGGCAATCGCGCAAACGGTCTCGCCGGCCACCATCCGTGGCAGCCATTTCTTCTTCTGCTGCTCGGTGCCATAGCTCAGGAGATAGCCGCAGCAGACGTCGCTATGCACTGAGAAGTCGGTCGCGGGACCGGCGAAGCCGGAATAGGCCAACTCCTCGATCACGACGGCGTTGTGGCGGAAGTCGCCGCCGATACCGCCAGATGCCTCGGGCACCTGGGGGCAGAGCAGGCCGGCCGCGCCGGCCGCCGGCCACAATGCGCGATCGATGATCCCGGCCTTCTCCCATTCCTGGAAGCGCGGCGCGATGTTCGCAGCGGCAAAGCGGCGAACGCTGTCGCGCAGCAGAGCGTGCTCTTCGTCGTAGACCGGGCGGTTTGCCAGCATGTCTGTCAACGCGCGAACTTGTGGAAGTCCGGATCGCGTTTCTCGTTGAAGGCCGCGACGCCTTCCTTGGACTCGTCCGTGTCGTAGAACAGCTTAACGGCATGCAGCGCGAAATTGCTGATGCCGCGAATATTGTCGGAATCGGCGTTGAACGACCGCTTGGCGAGCGCGATCGCGGTCGGCGAGCGCTGCGCGAGCTTGTCGGTCCAATCCTTCACCGCGGCGTCGAGTTGTGCGGCGGGAACGACCTTGTTGACGAGGCCCATCTCGCGGGCCTGTTCGGCGGTGTATCGCTCGTTGAGATACCAGATCTCGCGCGCCTTCTTGTCGCCGACGTGACGCGCGAGGAAGGCGGTGCCCCAGCCGGCGTCGACCGAGCCGACCTTGGGGCCGACCTGGCCGAACTGCGCCGTGTCGGCCGCAATCGTCAGATCGCACAGCGTGGCGAGCACGTTGCCGCCGCCGATGGCAAAGCCGTTGACCCGGGCAATCACCGGCTTCGGCACGTCGCGGATCAGGCCTTGCAGCTCGTCGATGGGAAGACCGACGACGCCGCGACCGTCATACTGGCCCTCATGCGCGGACTGATCGCCGCCTGTGCAGAATGCCTTCTCGCCGGCGCCGGTCAGCACGATGCTCGCCACCTGGCGATCGTTGGCGGCGAGCTGGAATGCCTGGATGAGCTCCTCGAGCGTCTGGCCGCGGAACGCGTTGTAGACCTTCGGCCGGTTGATGATGATCCAGGCTGCGCGATCGCGGACCTCATAGACGACATCGGTGAATTGCTTGGGATCGGTCATGGCGTTTCCTTCCGCGCGTTAGATCATGTTCATTCCGCCGGAGACGGAAATGGTTTGTCCGGTGATGAATTTGCCGTCGTCGGATGCCAGCATCGCGACGATCCCGCCGTAATCTTCCGGCTCGCCCATCCGCTTGAGCGGGATACCCCTGACCATGGCGTCCTTCCACTTCACCGCATGCTCGCCCTCGCCGAGCACCGCAGCCATCATCGGGGTGTTGGTCGGGCCGGGGCAGACTGCGTTGAGCAGGACGTTCTTGCGCGCGAGTTCACGCGCCAGCGACTTAGTGAAGGAGATCAGTCCGCCCTTGCAGGCGGAATAGACCGCCTCGTCGCTGGTCCCGACGCGCGCGGCATCGGAAGCGATGTTGACGATGCGGCCTCCGCCGCGTTCGGCCATCAGCGGTGCGATCGCCTTGTGGGTATTGAGCGGCCCATACAGGTTGATGCGGATGATCTTGTCCCAGAGGTCCTTGTCGGTCTTCAAGAACGGCATCGGGCGATCCCAGCCGGCATTGTTGACCAGGAGCCAGATCGGACCGAGCTCGGCTTCGACCTTTGCGACCGCGGCCTCGACGGAGGCGGCATCACCGACGTCGACGGCGTAAGTCTTGATCGTGGCCAGCGGTGCGAGCTTTGCGGTTTCTTCGCCACCTTCAGGATTGATGTCGAAGATCGCAATCTTGCAGCCTTCTTCGGCCAGCCGCAGCGTCAATCCTCGTCCGATGCCCTGTCCGCCGCCGGTCACGACGGCAACTTTCCCTGATAGGCCTTTCAACGTCGATCTCCCTTGTCGCTTGTCGTTCTCTGGGCTCGTGCAGATGACCTAGGCCTCCCGAAGGAGGGAGGCCTATCCGGCCGACCCGTTCTTCTGGATGTCGAATCCGCGCTGGGAATACATCTGTCGCGCGATGATCGTCTTCATGATCTCGATCGAGCCACCGGCGATCTTGACGATCCGTGCGTCCGCATAGGCCCGCGCAATCGGATATTCCCACATGTAGCCCCAGCCGCCGAACAGCTGCAGGCATTCATCGACCGTTTCGCAGTGCAGCTCGGACGTGAACATCTTGGCCATCGCCGCGTCGACGGGATCGAGCTTGCCCTCCATGAAGAGTGCAATGCACTTGTCGGTAAAGACGCGCGCAACGGCCGCCTTTGTCCTGAGCTCGGCGAGCTTGAACTGGGTGTTCTGGAAATCGGCCAGCTTCTGGCCGAATGCGCTGCGCTCGGAGGTATATTGGAGCGTCCAGTCGATCACCGTCTCGGTGACGGTCGCGGACCGGATCGCCTGCGCCAGCCGCTCCTGGGACAATTTGGTCATCATCTGGGCAAATCCCTTGCCCTCCTTGCCGAGCAGATTGCCGGCCGGAATCCGGACATTGTCGAAGAACAGCTCCGACGTATCCTGCGCCTTCATGCCGAGCTTTTCCAGGTTGCGGCCGCGCTTGAAGCCGTCGCGATCGCTCTCGACGATGAACAGGGTCACGCCTTTGGCGCCGGCCTGGCTGTCGGTTTTGGTCGCGAGCACGACGAAGTCGCAGAGCTGGCCGTTGGAGATGAAGACCTTCTGGCCGTTGATGACGAACTCGTCGCCGTCGCGCACCGCGCGCGTTCGGATCGCCTTGAGGTCGCTGCCGGCATGAGGCTCGGTCATGCCCAGCGACCCGATCGCTTCTCCCGAGACCATCCTGGGCAGCCATTTGCGCTTCTGCGCTTCGGTCCCGAACGACAGGATATAGGTTGCGACCAGGTCGGTATGGATCAGAAAGCCGGGGCCGCTGGCGCCCGACCGCCAGAGTTCCTCGAAGACGACGACGTCAAAGAGGTAGTCCAGTCCCATGCCGCCATATTCCTCGGGCACGGTGCAGCACAAAAGGCCGGCGGCGCCGGCCTTCAACCACAGCTCCCGCGGCACAATGCCGTCCTCTTCCCATTTGGCGTGGAAGGGCACGATCTCGCGGTCGACGAAGCGGCGGACCGTCTGCCGGAAAAGTTCATGCTCCTCGCGAAAGATCGTGCGCTCGATCATTGTCAAATGGTGTCCCGTCTGATTTAGTTTGCTAGTGTACGGTATTCGGATTGGGTACGCAACCCGAAACTGAGCCAATGCGAATACGATCGTACATCAATGAACGGTTGCGAGTGGAGCTAGATCGATGGCAAGCCGGCCGGAACTGAAGCAATTTCGGATCGAGGTGACGGGCAGTGGCGTGCTGCAACTCATCTTCGACATGCCCGGCCGCTCGATGAACGTGTTCTCGAATGCCGCGATCGAGGAAATCGGTCGATTTGCCGACTGGCTCAGGGAAAGCGATGTGGCTGGTGTCGTGATCCGCTCCGGAAAATCCGCGGCGTTCTGCGCAGGCGCGGATCTCGCCGAACTGGAGACCGCCTACGACATGATCATGGCGGCCCCCGCCGGCGAACGAGATCGCCTGGCCTTCGATCATTTCTTCCGGCTGAGTTGCGGCCTGCGCAAGCTCGAGACGGCCGGCAAGCCGGTCGCGGTGGCGGTCGCCGGCCTTGCCTTGGGAGGCGGCTGCGAGTTCGCCCTTGCCGCGCATCACCGCGTGATCGCCGACCACCCGCAAGCGACGTTCGGCTTGCCAGAGTCACTGGTCGGTTTGCTGCCGGGAGGAGGCGGAACCCAGCGGCTGCCGCGCCTGATCGGAATCGAGGCGGCGCTGCCGGTACTGCTGGACGGTGCGCGGATCGGCGGGCAGGCCGCCATCGCGACCGGCCTCGCACATGAACTGGTGGCACCAGGCGAGGAGGTCGCCGCCGCCGAACGCTGGGTGTTGTCACAGCCGCTGGCCCGGCAACCCTGGGATCGGCCGGACTGGCGCGCAGCAGACGCAGCGCGCGTGGCGGCCATGGTCGCACAAGCGCGCAGCAGCATGCTTGCCGAGACGCTCGGACACTATCCGGCGCCTTCAGCCATTCTCGACTGCATCGAGCAGGGACTTCCCCAGGATTTCGACACGGCGATCCGCACCGAGATGCAGATCTTTGCCAGGCTCATTCAGCGGCGGGAGCCGCGCAATATGATCAGGACACTGTTTCTTGGCCGGCTCGACTACGAGCGGTTCAAGAAGAAGGAGATCAATCCGAAGATCATGGAGGCTGTCGCGGCGGTGTCGGAGGTCCTTGGCGCGGGTTCGGAGCTTGGCAGCGAGCTTTCCGTTGCGTTTGCACGGGCCGGTTTTCACATCGACGGGCAGCGCAAGCCCGACTTCGATGGTCGCATCGCAGGCGACGTCTACTGGCATGAGGATGAACCGAACAGCTGGGGCAAGGATTTGCTGCGCGCCCGGCTGGCGGATGCGGATGCAGCGGCCGCGGGCTGGCGCAGGCAGCTCAACGAGGCGGAGCGGCGGGCTGCCGATTACGTCCTGGTCACGCAGCGCGGCTTTCCGGCCTATCTGGGCGGCTTGTTCGCGGCGGGGCTGAACTAGCTCGCGCTTCAGGAAGGAGATACGTCGTGCCAAGACCTCTTGACGGTATCAAGGTTCTCGATCTTTCGAAGGTGCTCGCCGGGCCACTTTGCGCGCAATATCTCGGCGATCTCGGCGCCGAGGTGATCAAGGTCGAAGCGGTGGGGCATGGCGACGAGACGCGGGGATGGCCGCCGTTTCCCGCCGCCGGCCTCGGCACCGTGTTCCTCAGCGCCAATCGCAACAAGCGGAGTATTGCGATCGACATGAAGTCCGGCAAGGGACGCAAGCTCGTGCATGAGCTCGCGAAGTCGGCCGACGTCGCGATCGAAAGCTTCGGCACCGGCGTGGCAGAGCGGCTCGGTATTGATGCCGTCAGTCTTTGCGCGCTCAACGACCGGCTGGTCCATTGCAGCATCTCCGGCTTCGGCCGGACGGGTCCTCTCAAGAATTCGCCGGGCTACGACGTGATCTTGCAGGCCTTCAGCGGCATCATGTCGATGACGGGCGACGAGGGCGGCGGTTACATCCGCAGTCCGATTTCCCCGATCGACCAGATGACGGGCGTGCACGCTTTCAGCGGGATCTTGGCCAGCCTGCTGGCGCGCGAGAAGTCGGGCAAGGGCGCGGCGATCCAGGTGTCGCTGTTCGACACCGCGCTTGGGCTTCTCGGCTATAATCTCCAGACCTTCTGGGAAAAGGGAACGCAGCCCGCCAAATGCGGCTCCAGCCATGAATCGCTGTGCCCCTATCAGGCCTTTGAGGCGGCGGACGGTCCGATCATGATCGGCGTCGCCAACGACAATCTCTGGCGCAAGTTCTGCGCTGTCGCCGGCCTGAACGCGATCGTGGACGACCCGAGATTCCGAACCAATGCGGATCGGGTCAGGCATCGCGCCGAGACGCTGCAGCATGTGCAATCGGTGATCGCCGGCAACAGCGTCGCGCACTGGAATGCCGTACTCAACGAGGTCGGCATTCCCTGTTCGCCGATCAATTCGCTGGCCCAGCTGCTGGATCATCCGCACACCCGGGCCGACCAGCGGATCATGCAGTACGATCATCCCGCGGCGGGTCGCCTGAACTGTGTCGGCCACCCCGTCACCTTCGTCGGGGAGGAACGCAACCCCGGCCTGCCGCCGCCGATGCTTGGACAACATACCGACGACGTCCTGAAGGAAATCGGCCTGTCCGCGGCGAGCATCGCCGAACTGCGTCGCGAGCAGATCGTCGGTTGACTGGCGTGAGGCGGCGGTGCTCCTGCGTCAGTTCGTCGTGAAGAGCAGCAGCAGTGCACCGTCGACACGTGCCGGCGCTATTCGTCGAGCAGCTTCCAGGATGTCTTTTCGAAGATCGCCATCCGCAGGGCGCGGTAGGGAGCATAGTTCTCCTTGGAATTGGTCAGCTCGATTCCCGGCAGCAGCATGCCGACCCGATCCTTGTTGAAGCTCGTTGCCTGGGCGAGCAGGTTCTCGCGCGTCAGATTGTCGCCGCATCGCTGCAAGCCCTTCGCGATGGCCTGCGCATTGATGTAGCCGGACAGCGCGACGAAATCGTTCGGGCTGTCGTTCGGTGCCCACTTCTTCATGAAGGCGATGTAGTCCTTCACCTCCTGGTCGTCGGCCCAGGCCGGATCGCTGGCCTGCTTGGCGAACTGCGTCGTGTAGGCGCCCTGAACGTTCTCGAGGCCAACCGGAATCAATACGCCCTGTATCGAGTTGACCGGACTGGCGAGAAACTGGACCGGCTTCCAGTTGATCTCGTTGATCTTCTTGATTGCCTGTGCGGCAAACTTCGGGGTCGCGAAATAGAACAGCGTATCGGCGCCCGACGCCTTGAGCCTGAGCACTTCGGAATCGACCGTGGGAGAGCTGAGCTCGTAGCTCGCTTCCGCCACGATCTTCGCTGCGCTCTCTCCGCCGAGTCCCGTCTTGAGACCGGTGAGGTAGTCCTTGCCGTAATCGTCGTTCTGATAGAGCACCGCGATCTTTGCGTTGGGCATCTTGTTGAGTATGAACTTGCCGAAGGTAGCGCCTTCCATCTCAAACGGCGGATAGAACGGGACGGTCCACGGGAAATTCTGCGGATCGTTGAAGCGGCGGCCGCCGGCCGATATGAAGACCTGCGGCACCTTGTTCTGGTTGAGATACTTTTGAACGGCAACGTTGGGCACGGTGCCGACCGTTCCGACTTCGGCGAGCACGCCATCGTCGTCGACCAGCTTGCGGGTCTGCTCGATGGCCTTCGGCGGGCTGTATGCGTTGTCGAGCGAGATCAGGTTCACTTTCCGCCCGTTGATCCCGCCGGCTTCGTTCAGCATCTGGAAATAGCCGGTCATGACCCGGCCATAGCTCGAAAAGGCAGACGCCGGTCCGCTGTAGGGGACGGTCTGGCCGATTTTGATCTCGGTGTTGGTAACGCCCGGGCCGTAGTGCTTCTCGCCGGCGATGGCATCGACTGCATAGCACCCCAACAGCAGCGCCGAGACGGCACCCAGGGTCGAGACTTTCATGTTTCCCCTCCTTTTGCGGATTCTCAAGTGCGTCAGGCGCGGCCACCCGATATAAGTATGCAAGTGTACGATATACTGCAAAACGGAGGTCGCGTCATGCGATATTTGCCGCGGGCGTGTGGCGGTGCAGCGCGTAGCCTCGGAAATACCGTGCATACTCGAGCCCCTTGAACGCGAGCCGATCTATGCTATTGATCGTACTAAAGCGTACTAATTTTTTCGATCGGGAAGTGCGGCGTTGAGCCTTCCGGTGGTCGAAGGCGTGGGAGCGAACATGGGAACCTCAAGCGCGACGGCTCTGGCCGCGTTGAAGATCGGAGGGCGGGTGGCCTATGAGCGGCTGGTGCGGCCGAAGGCGCGGCAACATGATGATGTGCCATGCTCGCCCGGCGCGATCACCACGCAGTGGCTGACGGCAGTTCTATGCGACAAGGTGCCGGGGGCGATGGTGACGCAGGTCGAGGTCAAGCCTGCGAGCGCCGGAACCCATGAACGGCATCGTCTGGTCGTGACCTACAACGAAGCGGGGAGGCGTGCGGGCCTGCCAGGTTCGATGTTCACCAAGTCGCTGCCGAGCGTCGTCACCAGGATGATCGGCGGCTTCAACGGGACCGCTCGCGCTGAGGGGCGCTTCTACATGCAATTGCGGCCGCAGCTCGGGATCGAGGCGCCGGCCGGGTATCACGCTGCGTTCGACCCGCGCACGCTCGCCTCGATCCTACTGCTGGAAGACCTAGTGGCGGCGAAGTCGGCCAGCTTCTGCAGTCACAGGACATACGTCTCCCGCGCCATGGCAGAGGACATGATCGATCTGCTCGCTGCGCTGCATGCCCGCTTCTACGGCGATTCCGCGTTCGCGACCCAGTATCGGTGGGTCGCCCCTTACCCGCGCTGGTTCACCATCGGCGCGCAGAAGATGGATCTGGAGCATTACACAAGGAAGGCGTTCGATGCAGCCTCGCACGTTATTCCGCAGAACGTGCTGGCGCGGCGCGATGCGGTATGGCCGGCGGCCATGCGCGCGCTCGCCGTGCATGAAAGCCAGCCACAAGGCTTGCTTCATTCAGACGTGCACATTGGAAACTGGTACCAGACCGGCGCGGGGAAGATGGGCCTGTGCGACTGGCAATGTTTGGCGCGCGGTCACTGGTCGCGAGACGTTGCCTATGCCGTCACGGCGGCACTGACGCCGGAGGATCGCCGCAAGTGGGAGAGGGATCTGCTGGCCAGGTATCTCGAGCGCTTCGCCGAACTGACCGATTTTAAACCGGACTTCGAGGAGAGCTTCCGCAACTATCGGCAACAAATCGTGCATGCGCTCCTGATGTGGACGATCACACTCTGTCATTCGCCATTGCTGCCGAATATGCAGCCGGAGGATACGACGCTGACAATGATCGAAAGGATATCAACGGCAATGGCTGATTTGGATTCGTTGAAAGATTGATGGTCATCTCCATCATTAGCCTTTTGCTCGGGCAGCGAGCGGGCCTCGGCTCTTTGTCCATAATGCCGTTCGCTTCCGCCGTCCTGTCGAAGCTGGCTCAAACTGACTGACGAGGGACTGGAATGAGAGTTAAGGCTTTTCAACCGTACTGAGCAGGCAGTATTGTACCGCGCCAGTGGCCGCGTCGCGGCCGACACGGGTGCGACAACGCGTACGTGACATCTGCTGCAACCTCCGATACAGAGGGGCAGGGGATGGGGAATGCGTCGTCACTGGTTGACCGGTTTTTCTGTTGCCGCGGCTTTCGGTGTTCAACTGAGTTCGGCCGCGGCAACTGACCTTTGGGAAATCGACTTTACCTCGTCTCACGGCGGCGGTCAGTTCCTGATCAATCCGGCGAACTTCACGATCCCGGTTTCGGCGGGTTCACCGACATCGTTCTCAATCATCGGGACAAGTATCAGCATCGATGGCGGCGGCCTTCTTGGCCAGGTCCAGTTTGGCAACGGCAGTGCCTCGACAAGTGCGTGCACTCCCGCAGAATGCAGCGTGACATTTTCGTCGACGCCCAACGCTGTTCCGGGCTTCGGAACGTATGTCCCGCTCCTGCAGCTGAATTTCGAGCGCATCTGGGTCGACTGGAGTTCGCCCAGTCAGCAGCAGATCCAGATGTTCTTCAGCACCAACCCGAATACGCCGATCTTCAACTGGAATGACGTCGCAACAGCGACGCGCCAAGTCATATCCGTTCAGCCAGGTTGGCTCGCAACGCCGGCGAACAGCAACTGGAATACTGCCGCCAACTGGACAGTCGGATCGGTCCCGACTGCGACCGATATTGCTCAGTTCGGGGCATCGACCGTTACAACAATCGACATCAATCAGTCGACGCAGGTCGGTGGGCTGCGCTTCCTGAATGGTGCGGCTGCATTCACGTTCAATGTCACCGGAGGAGCTGGCGGATCTGCCTCGTTGGTGTTTGGCGGAGCTGGCGTTGACGATCAGTCGGGCAATCATCCGAGCTTTGTGGTCAGCGGTGCGTCCGGCAACTTAGGTACGCTTCAGTTCGCTAATTCCGCTGCAGCAGGCGACGCCATCATCACCACCAATGCCTTTGGCAAAACGCTCTTCACCGACACCAGCAGCGGCGGGACGGCGCAGCTCGTCACCAATGCGGGCGGTACTGTCGATATCTCCGGATTGACGTCGAACGGGTTGAGTGTTGGGTCGATCGCGGGCGCTGGCGACTATGTCCTGGGCGCCAAGAATCTGACCACCGGGTCGCTCAACACAAACACTGAGGTGTCCGGCACGATCTCTGGTAACGGCGGGAGCCTGACAAAGATTGGGACCGGCGCACTGATCTTGTCCGGCGCCAACAGCTATTCGGGTGGCACGCAGCTGGACGGCGGTACCATCGTCATCGGCAATGATAGTGCGCTTGGCACCGGCGACGTCAGGATGGCGGCTGGAACGAAGTTATCCTTCGCAGCCGGCAACTTCACCATCGGCAATAACATCAAGCTCTCAGGCGATCCGACCTTCACGGTTGCCCCTGGTACGACCACCGCCATTGCTGGCGTCATTAGCGACGCGCCAGGGCCTCCCGTCGTGCCGGGTGATGTCGTGGTCAACGGGGGAGGCACCTTGGTTCTCTCCGGTCACAACACCTACTCAGGTGGCACAACCATCTGCGGCGCATCGGGCGGCGCGGCCTGTGGCGCTTCTGCGGGCCCCAGCACGCTGCAGCTCGGTGTCGACACCGTGTTCAACACACCGGGACAGTCAAGCTCCGGCATCGCCTCCTCGGCGATCGGCACCGGAACATTGACTTTCGACGGAGGCAAGCTGCAGGCCCAGGCCGGAATCAGTGAACGGGTGATTGGCAATGCAGTCCAGATCACGGCCAACGGCGGCACAGTGGATTCCGGCTCGGGCTTCTTCCGCTTCACCGGCGATCTCAGCGACGCACCAGGGGCGAGCGGCGGCAAATTCGTCATCGAGAGCACCGGCGTCGGCGTCGAGAGGCAGGTGATCTTCGCCGGAAACAACAGCTATTCCGCGATCACCTATATCGACTCGGGGGCCCTGATCGCCAATTCGACCACCGCGCTTTCCCCGAATTCGGCCTTTCAGGTGAATGCGGGCGCAATGTTGACCCTGAGCGGCTTCAGCAACAGCATCGCTTCGCTCGCTGACGGCGTCGCGGGCGGCGGCGCAGTACAGAACGCCAGCGCTTCGGGTCTGGCGACGCTTACCATCACTGGCGCGAAAGGCAGCACGGACACTTTCTCCGGCGCCCTGAGGGACGGGGTTGGCGGAGAGGGCGGTGCAGCGGGCCCCAAGCTTGCGATCGTCAAGAACGGCAGCAGCACGCAAGTTCTATCAGGCATCAATCACTACACCGGCACGACTATGGTGAACGGTGGTGCGCTTGAGGTCAACGGGTCGATTGCACCGTCCAGCATGACAACCGTGAACGCGCTCGCTCAACTGACCGGCATTGGTACCGTTGGCAATACCACGATCGCAACAAACGGCGCTTTTGCCCCGGGGAGCGGTGTCGCGGGCACCTCAATGACTGTGAACGGCGGCCTCGCGCTGCAGTCGGGCGCGCAGTATCTCGTGTCCCTCAATCCGACGACGTCATCGTTCGCGCAGGTGACCGGGATCGCGACGCTGGGCGGCGCGACGGTGAATGCGCGCTACGCCAACGGAAGCTATGTCTCGAAGCGCTACACGATCCTGAGCGCGGCAGGCGGGATGAACGGTACGTTTGGTCCTTTGGTGAACACGAACCTTCCGTCCAACTTCAAGGCCAGCCTGAGCTACGACGCCAACACAGCCTATCTCGACCTCGCGCTCAACTTCACACCGCCGGCCGCGCCGAATTTCGGCTCGGGCCTCAGCATCAATCAGCAAAACGTCGCCAATACGCTTGTCAACTATTTCAATACCACCGGCGGAATTCCAATCGCACTCGGCGGCCTAACCCCGGCGGGATTGACCCAAGCGTCCGGTGAAGGCGCCACAGGCTCACAGCAGGCCACCTTCGATGGCATGAAACTGTTCATGGGACTGCTGACCGATCCCTTCGTGTCCGGGCGTGGAGACGCCGCCGGCCTCAGTGGCACCTTGAGTTACGCCGAGGAGAGCCTCTCCTATGCGGCGAAGGGCTATGATACGCGCGAGCGCGATGCCTATGCGGCGATAAACACGAAAGCGTTGCCGGGCGCGCAGACCTTCGCGCAGCGCTGGAGCGTCTGGACTGCGGGCTATGGTGGCTCGCAGAACACCTCCGGCGATCCACGAGGCCTCGGCTCCAACGACTCCCGTAGCAGTATCTATGGCACAGCAGTTGGCGCTGACTATCGATTTTCGCCGGATACCGTCGCCGGGTTTGCGGTGGCAGGTGGCGGGACCAGCTTTAGTGTCAATGGCCTTGGGGCCGGCCGTTCTGATCTGTTCCAGGCAGGAGCGTTTGTCCGGCACGACGCCGGTCCTGCCTACCTTGTCGGCGCGGTTGCCTATGGCTGGCAGGACATCACGACCGATCGTACAGTGACGGCCGCCGGAGTGGATCGGCTGCGCGCCGAGTTCAACGCCAATGCGTGGAGCGGCCGGCTCGAGGGCGGCTATCGCTTTGTCGCGTCGATCGCAAATGGCGTCGGCATCACCCCTTACGCGGCGGGTCAGTTCACGACATTCGATCTTCCTGCCTATGCAGAAAACATCGTCTCGGGACTCTCAACCTTTGCGCTGAACTACACCGCCAAGAATGTCACTGATACGCGAAGCGAGCTCGGACTTCGCGTCGACAAATCCTTCGCGATGCAGGACAGCATCTTGACCTTGCGCAGCCGTGCCGCCTGGGCCCACGTCTTCAATCCGGACCGCTCGATTGCCGCGACATTCCAGACGCTGCCCGGCGCGAGCTTCGTGGTGAACGGTGCCGCGATGGCATCCGATTCCGCACTGGTCACTGGATCGGCCGAAGTGAAGTGGATTAGCGATTGGTCGCTGGCTGCCACCTTCGAGGGAGAATTCTCGAACGTTACGCGCTCATATGCCGGAAAGGGAGTGGTACGTTACGCGTGGTGAGCGCGGTTAGCGCGATGCCTCAGTCAAGCAACCAAACAGTGGCTCCGACGATCTATCGCTTGCTATTTGGAGCGGTATGCCAACTTCTTGCGTGAGCCGGCCGGCTGCTGCCACTTCCTGCCTCTGCTCGGAACAAATTTGCGCGCGGCGGCGTAGCGAGCTTCCATGGCGGCCACATCTGCCTGCTGGGCGGACTGATCGTCAACCGACACGGACGCCACGATTGCATAGCCGCAAAGTTGCCAACGTAGCGGTTTCCGACCCGGAACAGATTCAGGATGGCGGCTTGGTTGGTCGTGATTGAGTAGAGGTTGCACATGAAGTTAGGAAAATTCTGCCAGGCTAGTCTTGGGGCCCCATGCTGCGCTCGATCAGTGGCGAGCGCTACCCGACTTTCTTGCGGAGCGATTTGTTGTTTGCGCCGGTATCTGACTGAGCTCGCGGAAAGAGGTTAGGAAGGTCGCGTTTTCATGTTGTTTCGCCAGAGGAAGAGCGCCAATTCTGCTGCATTCTTCTCGCGACGTACGCAGCCTGCCATAGAGAGCTGCCATAACGGCCTCAAGGCTGTCGAGCCGCATTCGACTGAAGAGACGATCCGACACGCGTAGCTTCTTTCTGTCCTTCGTCAACGGAAGCGCCGCGGTTGGGAGAAGGAAATAGTCGCGAATGCGGCTATTGCCATCGTCCATCCGAATTAACAGCGTAAGTTCGGCCTTTTGGTACTTGAGCTTCCGTACCTCCCATCGGCGAGACCTGGTGTCGCCGTCCGAAACGGCGCGCGCCACTGCTACCGATACAGTCAATCCTCCGGAAATCGTAACAAGGTACAGCTCGTGCAAAAACGAGGCGTTCACGCCGCGCCCCCTAAGATTGATGATGATATCATCGACCACCGAGCAGATCGTGCGATCAATTTCGACTGCGATCTCCATAAAGCGGTACCGATTGCCGGGCCTGTAGCCAACTAGTTCATAGGCTCTCATGAGCGACCCAAATCTGTTTGTGTACACAGCGGGGTGGCGCACGCCCTTTGCCGCCTGGATGATGTGCACTGACAATCGGCCCTTTCGTCGCAGGAGAGCCGCCAAACTATCGAGCAATTGCTGATCAGTTTCCTTCTTGTTGTTTGCGACTTCAGCGAGCCGCTTTCGTGCCCGAGCGAAAAGACGCGAATCGACGATGCCTTCGAAGGCGTTGTCGTGGCGTATCCACATTTCAGGCGGGTTGTCGACACGTCGCCCGGCAAGCTTCATTGAGCTGCGATTGAAAACGATATGACCCAAGTAAATCTCATTCGCGAGGAGGTTGCTGACAGTCAGCGCGGTCCATCGTTTTCCACCGGGACTCAATAGGCCTTCAGCGTTTAGCTCCTCCGCAATTTGGGTCCTATTTTTCCTGTGGATCACGAACGACGAGAAGATGCGACGGACGATCTTGACTTCCCAGTTAGGCCCTCGGACGAGAACGACCCGTTCAGATTTCAAGTTCTTCTGCTGGCCGCGCTCCAGCACTCCCTTACGCTTGCCGTTTGCGTCGACCAGCATCCGACGCAGCCCGTAGGGTGCCGCTCCGCCCCGCCAATATCCTCGGTCGACGATATTCGACTGGCCCATAAATGCATTTCGCGACAGGTCCCGGCTGAAGCCAGCAGCTCCCGCGCGTTTCAAGTTCTTGAGTATCACTGATGACAGGCTGCCATCGTTCTCGAATTCTTCAGAGCAATAGTGGACCGATATTCCCGCCCGTGTGCAGATGAATTCGTAGAAGGCGCTTTCGTCAGTGTCTTGAAAACGCCCCCAACGGCTAATGTCGAAGACGAGGACACAATCAAAGTCCGACCGTCCACTGTCGACGTCATCTATGAGTTGCTGCAAACCTTTACGGCGGGCAATGGTAAGACCGCTGCGCCCTGGATCAGAATAGGTGCGCACGATTTCCATACCTCGGCGTGCTGCGTAGACAGCGATGGCGGCTACTTGAATTTCGATCGAGTATTTTTGAGGATCGGACGACATCCGCACGTATTGTGCTGCGCGAAGCGTCGGAGGCGACTGCTGACGCGCTTGGACGGCGGGGGTACTTGCAGGCTTTCGTCCGCGCGAAACCGTTGCACGTTCTCTGAACTTCGCAGAAGATGATCGTGGCCTGGGCACCGTCGAAGACCTACGATATCGATGCAACCGTGCAACCGCCGCAGGTCGGTAATGCCGACAATGCCCACATGGTTCCTTGGAAAAGCCGGGACGAGCAGGCTTATCCCTGCGGTTTCATTCCCAAGCGTTGGCCGCAAATGCTGCCATACATGCCCACGACTCCGCCGACGCATATCTGGTGTTTGATCTCGCCGCTTGCTCGTCAGCCGTGACGCCCGACCAATTAGCAAGTCGTCTGCACCATTCCGCCAACCCGCCTCGATTGGCATGTGATTGGCGGTCGTAACATTCGGCTCAAGGAGATCCACCGGGTTGAGACGCCAGGTGCCCCCCGCGCTGCTGCAGACGGCGCCTATCGCCTGAGCGGCGGACGTCGAAATACCCCGCCAGAAACTCCACTTGGCGGCCATTTTTCGTGCCATGATAGTTCCCATGGTTGCCGGAGAGGGACACGGGGAGATACCGGTCACGGCCCAGCCGATGCGGCCACAGCCGCCGCACGGTCTGGACGCGCACATGCCACGATGGCTATTGCAGGCGGCGTCCAGCGAAGCCGAGCCGTTGCGGCCATGGATCAGACCGCTGCGGGCCACGGCGCTGTTTGCCGATATCTCCGGCTTCAGCCGGCTGACGCGAATGTACCAAGACAAAGGCGATGAGGGAGTTGAGGAACTCTCGCTGACCATCAGCGAGTATCTCGGCCGCCTAATCGACTGCGTGTTCACATGGGGCGGTGATATCGAGAATATCTACGGCGACGCGATCCTGGCATTCTGGCCAGAGACCGTGCCTGATCCGGTGGCGGCTACGCGCCTGGCGCTCGGCTGTGCAGCCGACGTAGTCGGCCGGCACGACAATCACGTTGCACCGGGGGGCGTTGCATTGCGCATTCGCGTCGCGGTGGTAGCAGGCGATCTCTGCGCCGTGCAGGCCGGCGGTGGGGACGGAGAGTGGATTTTCATGCTGGGCGGCGACTGCCTCGGCGAGATTTCACCGCTGCTCCAGCTCGCCCAGCCAGGGCAAGTAGGCGTTGCCAGTGCGATCCGCGCTGCGTTGCCGCTCGTCCCGGAGATCGCGACGCCGCGGCTGCTGAACGGCCTGATCGGCGCATCGCCGACGCGGGTGGTGCGCCCAGCCGCGCCGCTCGCTGCAGAGGCAGCACTGGTGCGCGCTTTCCTGCCCGGGGCGATGCGCCGTCGTGGGTTGCTGCGTTCGGAATGGCTGGCGGAATTCCGCTGGCTGGCAATGCTTTGCGTCGGTATCCCCGGGCTGCGCTGTACCGCCGCCGACGATCTCGCGGCCATTCAGCAGGCCGTGCATTCGATCCAGGATGAGGTCGCCCGGTTCGAGGGCGCGCTGATCCGTGTCTCGGCCAGCGACAAGGGACCTATGGCGATGATCGCCTTTGGCCTGCCCGACCAGGCTCACGACGACGATGCCGTACGCGCGGTGCGCGCCGCACAGGAAATTCAGTTGGCGCTTGCTCGGCAAGGGTTGCATGCACGATGCACGGTGACGTTCGGCCTAGCCTATTGCGGCGTGGTCGGGAATCGCAGTCGGCACGTCTATACGACGATGGGCGATGCGGTGAACCGTGCCGCGAAGCTGCTCGATCAGCGCGATTTGCCGGCGCTGCTCTGCGACGCGGCGATCGTGCAGATGACAAGCCAGCGCATTGTTTTTGAACAGGTCGACGCGAGCATACTGAACGGCGTAGCGCTATTCCGCCCGATTGAATATCGGCATGCGGCAGCGCCGGTGGCCGGAGCGTTGATTGATCGTGTGAGTGAACGTGCCTGGCTGCGGCAGCGGCTTAGCCAGCTCGGTACGCCGATTCAGCGCCCGGTGGTGCATATCGACGGACCGCCGGGGATCGGCAAATCGGCTTTGGTCGGGGCGCTCGCCGCAATGACGGAGGGCCAGTTCCCTTGCTTGCGTGGTGCCGCCGACCCGCTGGCCGGCATTGCTGAGCCTTTTGCGGCCTGGAGCCCGGTGTTCGCCGCCGCCTTCGCCGCGGAGGTCATTGGCCCGGAGCTATGCGAAGCACAGCTGCGCACCGCTCTGGGGCGGCAGGGGCTGCCGCAAGACCATGCAGCGCTCGCCAGCGTCGTACTACCCGCAATGCGCGCTCCGGCGCGTGCTCCGCCCTACCTGCCGCCCGAGGATATGGCGCGGGTCACTTGCGAGACACTCGTAGCCCTGCTGCGCGATCGGATCGGCGGTGGCGTGCTGATCGTTATCGAGGACGTGCACAGAATGGACTCCGCCTCCTGGCTGTTGGCGGGCCATGTTGCGCGCTTGATGCCAGGCGTAGTGCTGGTGCTGGTGTCGCGATCGGACACGGTGAATCCGTTGTCGGGCATGCGCGCGCTGGCGGCGAGCATTCCGGTCGAACGGCTGGTACTCACGCCGCTCGACCACGATTCTGTGGCCGACGTCATTGCCGATGCACTCGGCTGCCGCGAGATCGCACCGGAATTGCTCGGGGTCATCCAGGAGCGCGCGGCCGGCAATCCCTTGTTCGCACGCCAGCTCGCGCTTGCGCTGCGCGACCAGGGGGCGCTGAGCCTGCGCGACGGGATCTGTCGACTGGCCGCGCCGTCGGCCGACGCGGCCTCGCTGCAAATACCAGAATCGATCCAGCGAACCATGGTCGCGCGCGTCGATCGGCTGCCGGCCGAACTGCAATTGACCCTCAAGGCGGCGAGCGTCATCGGCATCAACTTCTCATCCCGCGCGCTGACCGCGGCGCTCGGCGCCGCGGATCTGGGCGCCGACGAGTGCCTGACGCGGCTCGTCGAGTTCGGCATGATCGGCGTGCTGCGTCCCGGCGCCGATCCGCTCTACGGCTTCGACCACGCGCTGACCCAGGAGGCCGTGTATCAGCTCCTGCCGTTCGAGCAGCGGCGCCGGCTGCACACGACCGTAGCCGAATTCTTCGAGGCCGAACCCGAGGGCAATCGTCCGGCGCCGACACTGCTCGGCCTGCACTGGAGCCGAGCGAATCGGCCCGACCGCGCGTTGCCCTATTGGGAGACGGCCGGCGCGACCGCGCTCGCGGGCGGCGCCTACCACGAGGCCGTGATGGCGCTGGGCGAGGCGCTCGGCGCGATCACGGCGATCGAGACCGCGCCGGGCGCGGCAGCGATCGACGCCGATCGTGCCGGGCAGTTGCACCGCTTGCGCGGGGAGGCGCTGATGTTTGCAGGCGAGGTGCCGCAGAGTATCCATCACCTGACCAGCGCCCTTGCGAAATTCGGCTTCCGGTGGTCCGACAGCGTGCTCGGCAACTTCTGCACGTTCGCTCGCCACGCGCTGATGCAGACGATGTCGGAATGGCGCCGGCCGGCGGATGCAAGAGACGTCTTGCCGCAGCTTGTGGCGCAGGACGGCGCTACCGACCGTGTACGCCAATCAGCGCTCGCATTGGAGACGCTGGGGCAGGGGTTCGGCCACCAATCGAAGCTGGCGGCGATGGCGACGGCGACGCTGGCGGCGGTCAACCTATCGCAGCGCGCGGGCGACGGCGCCATTTATTCGCGGTCGGCGGGGCTGCTCTCCCTCGTGTTCCTGCTGTCCGGCATGCCGGGTTTGGCCGAACGCTATCTCGCCCGCGCACGGCGCACGACCCCGGACCTCGATAAGCCGCACGATCGGCTGATGACGATCGAATACATCGCGCTGTTCCTGCTCACGGCCGGGCGGCTCGCGGAGGTCGAGACGGAACTACGCGGCATGCTGGAGCTGGCTGCAACTTCGCACAACCGCCGCCGCCAGCTCGACGCCACGTCGCTGCTGATCCTGACTCTCACGGAAACCGGCGCCTACGTCGACGGCGCGGAGCTCGCGGCACGGTTCGTGGTGGAAGCGGATCAGGCGAGCGACCCGCAATTGCGTTGCTGGGCGCGGCTTGAGGCGGCCGGGCTGGCACTTTGCAGCGACGACATCGGCATGGCGGAGCATCGGCTGTTCGACGCCAGCGATCTTCTCGACAGCGTCGGACGCAACGAGCGGATCTGGACGCTGGGACTGCTGGCACTGGTGCATCTGCGGCGTGGGCGGAGCGACGAGGCGTTGGCGCACGCCCGCCAGGTGATGGGCGCACTAGCCGATTGGCGGTCGCTCGGTTTCTATGTCCAAGCCGGCGTGTTCGCCGCTGCCGAGGTATTCCTTGATCGCCTCGGCACGGGCGGCCGGCTGAACTTTGCTCAGCACTTGGAAATCTGGCGGATGATGCGCCGGGTCAAGTGTTTCGGCATGCGCCAGCCATTGACGCGTCCTAGAGCGCAGCTCGTGCTTGCACGCTACGCTGAGCTGCGCGGTCGTGGTGCTCAGGCCATGGCGCTGACGAAGCAGGCCGCGGCGGAGGCCGCGCGCTTGCAACTGCCGGCTGCTGGCGTCGCGGCGCGGGCAGCGCTGGAGCGGCTGAAAGCATGATCGGACGAGGCGATACCACCTGTCCGCGCCGCAATCAGATGTCCTTCTCGCCGGCAATGCGCCGGGGCTGTCCGGTTAGCGCGCGGGAGACACGCATCCCGGTGATCACCGTTGCCTCGATGCTCGAGATGTTCACACCGGAATCGGCCCATTCGCCGGCGATCGAGAGGTTGTCGAAACCGGTCTGGCCGGGCTGAATTCGGACCGAAGCGGTGTTCGCCTTGGCGATGACGTAGCGCTCGGTCGGATCGGTATTGGCGCGCCAGTACTGTGCCTTGAGCCGGTCCTCGCCCCGCAGGGACGGGTCGGCGTAGAGGAGATCGTATTTGAAACCCGCTTCGTCGACGGCGTTCGGCCAGAGCGGCGCTGCATCGGCGCTGAGGAAATCGCGCAGCCTGGCATAGACCGCGTCGTCGCCCGGGGCGGTCTGTTTAGCCAGCGGACCGCAAGTGTAGTTCAGGTAGCGCGGGGCATTGCCGGCGGGCCACGCTTCGCGCGGCAGCAGGTGAGAGAAGTCGACGAGGCTCGACCATGGCTCAAAATAGCCACCGAAAATCTCGGGCGTTGCATCCATGCCGAGCTGGGCGCGGTCGGCGGCGAACCACAGCTGCGCGGCCTGGGTATCGGCACTATCGAGCCCGCCGATCATGGCCTTCCAGCGGGGATCGGTGCTGAGTTCGTGCGTCACGTCCGGCAGGACGTCATACGAGATGCCAAGCACGACATGGTCGAAATCGACGCCACGCGCGAGAGAAAACTCTCCGCCGGTGTCGGTCCAGCCACTGTTCCAATGCTCGATATTGGCGCCGGATGCGCTCAGCGCGGCTCCGTCGGTGATTTGCCCGAACAGCGGCGCGGAGGGCCAGCAGAGGAGATCGTTGACGGTGATGAGCGGTTTGTACGCGGTACCGTCGGGGATCTGGACCTGACGGCTGAACGTCATGCCTGCGATCGACTTGAGGTCGGCATCGAGTTGCAGATTGGTGAGGCGGTGAAAAAAGGCGAAGTGCACGTTCCGCTGCTTGAGCACGAGGTAGAGCGGGGTGAAGACGGTGTCACCCATCCCGGCCTGCATTTCGAGGATGATCGGCCCGGCATAGTCGAACGCGATGCGTAGTATGCAGCGCAACGCCACGCTGGCGGCGGCGTTCGGCTGCTTTGCGTCGCCATCGACATAAGAGAACGACGCGTCGTAGAAAGCCTGCAGGCAAGCCGAGAAGAAAGCGAGCTTGTCGGCGAGAGGTGAATCGCCGGGCTGGTCGAACGAGGTGTGCTTGGCAAGCCAGTCGCGCATCTCGATGTTTTCGACCGCGTCGAAGCCTTTTTCGTACAGCTGATCGTCGAGCATGCCGCGGGCGAAGGTGATGCCGAGATAGGCGAGAATCCAGAGCCGCCGTGCTGCGTCATCCTTCGGTAGCTCCAGCTGCAGCAAAGGGAACAGCATGCGGGCGACAACCCGCATTGTGTCCGAGAGCACCCCTGCCTGACGGCTGGCGTCTTCCGTCCCCGGCTCGAGGAATTGGATCCGCGCTTTCGCAAAATCCATCAAGTGCTGCGCCGTTTGATTGGTGACCCCGGCGGGCCCGGCCATCGCTGCGATCGCAGCAGCTTCCTTGGGGTGCGCGGTCTTGGCGAAATCGGCGACGCGCAGTTGCTCGAACCCGGGGATGCCGGCGACGTGGCCGCTCAACCAGCCGATCAGCTTGCGCAGCAGGCCGAGCACGGTGAGGCCGTCGATCAAAGGCAGGTCGGGACTATCGATGGTCCAGGGGTGGCACTCTCCTTCGATCTCCTCCAGCAGCACGAGGCGTCGTTGCGGCTTGAACGCGTCATCGAACGTCGCCAGCGGCGCACCCGGGGGACGCCCGAGCTCGGCGTAGCAGCTCCGCATCAGCGCGATCGCGTTGTGATAGGTGCCGAACCAGATATGCAGTCCGTGCTCTTCGATGCGGCCGTTGCGCTTCTGGTTGCGGCCGCTGGCGCCCTTGCCGCCGAGCCGCCAGCCCATCGTGTAGACTGTGACCTCGTAGCGTCCGCCGAGACTGGGATCGGTCAGCCAATAGGCGGCGGTCAGTGCGCCCATGCCGCCGCCAACGATGGCGATTTTTTGCCGCGTCGCCGGAGCGCCTATGCCTGCCATAGCACCTTGCCGTTATCCAGTTGCATGTCCATCTCGACCCGCATTCCAAGACTGGTCTGGGTCGCCGGCGCGAGCCCGAGGGCGGCGGCGACGGGTGTGCTGTCGAGCGTCTTGAGGTCGATCGCGTACTGATCCTCGAAGCTGACGCTGATCAGCCTGGTGACGTTGTAGCGGGCAAGCGTGACGGCCTGGTAGCAGGCGCGCGTGCCGTCGGCGATGTCGCGAAACTGCTTGAGGAAAATCTGCGGCAGGCTGCCGGTGAGAAAATCGGCGAACGCGGCTGGCGCGATTGTTGCGCCGCTGGCTGCCGCCTGCATCGCCGCGGCGAGATTGCGTGCGGCTGCCTTCGGGTCAGGCCAGGGCAGGCCGAGCGGCGGGTGGGGCGCGGCCGCCGCCATGCGCCGCAGGGTGATGAGGCACTGCTGGCCCCAATTTGCGGTTGGGCTGAAGCTGGGGCAGCCATAGACATCGGCGGAAAACCCGGCGCTACCGGGGTCGTCGGGCATGCCGATCTGTCCAGTCTGTTTGAAGAAGCCGTAATTCTCCCGCCCCGTCATCAGCGCCACTGGATTGTCGAGGAACAGGAAAGGCATGAACAGGGCAAAGCCGATTTCGATGGGAATTGGCCCATCGAAGCTCGTGTATATGCCGGGGATGCCGAACGAAAGCTCGCGCTCGGTCGCGACGCCGCGGTTCGCGTAATTGACGAAGACCGAATGCGGGAATTCGGTGAAGCTCATGATGACGCTGGGCATCGGCGTGAACCGCACGCGCCCGCCGCTGGGCGTGGCGATCAGGCGGTCGCACAGCGTCTGCAATACGCTACCGTCGGCAGCGAGGTAGAACGCGGACATTCGTACGCTGGTAAAAGCAATCGGCCCGGGCAGTGTCTGGACGCTCGGATAATCGACATAGGCAGGCAGCGCGCCTGCCGGCTGTGGGTCAGGCATGGTCAGCTCTCGTCGAATGGGTTACGCAGGATCGGGCGCGGATCGCCGGTGATGGCGTTTGCCGCCATCAGCCCGGACATGACCGCGCCCTCGAAGCAGCCGAGATTGAGCCCATAATCGGTCCAGTCGCCGGCAAGGTAGAGGTTGGCGTAGCCGCTGGCACCCGGCTGCAGCCGCGTCTTGCTTGAGCCGACCAGCGTCAGCACATAGCGATCACCCGGATTGATTGCCGCCCCCCAATATTGAGCTTGAAAGCGGAGCGGGCCGGAGCTGGTGGCGGGGGCGGTGAGCGCCGACCAGTCGAAACCGTTGGCGCTGGTGAGCGCGGGCCAGAGCGGCGCCGCGGCGTTGAGGAATTGCTGACCGGCATTGGCCACGACCGCTGCCTCGGCGCCGGGAAACGCATGATCGCTGGGCGGCGGCGCGGCGCCCAGTTGCACCAGCGGGCCGCACAGAATTGCCATGTGAACCGGCGCAGGTGCGGGCCAGTCCTCGAACGGGATCACCTCGCTCGCATCAAGCCAGGTGTCTATCGAGGCACGGTCGTAGCCGGTGACGACCGGCGCGGCGCCTGTGCTCCAGCCGGTGTCGCGGTTGAGCCATACCTGCACGCTCTGCGTCCGCACGGTGCTTGAGCCGGCTAACATCGCAAGCCAGCTGGGCTGGGTGAGTTTCGTGGTGAGATTGCCGAGAGCTCCTACAGGGATTGCCAGCACGACCGCGTCGAAATCTCCGGCCGAGCGCGATAGAATGATCGGCGGCACAGGGTCTACCCAGGGCGTCCAGAAAGATTCAAGGTCGATGTGGCCTTCCCGTAGCGCGTCGCCTTGGACGAGCTGGTTATAAAGCGGCCGGTCTGGCCAGGCGGGCACGCCTTTGACGTTAATCAACGGCTGATATCCGCCAGCGTTCGCGGTCGCTTGAACGCCGATGCGAATGCTCTCGATGGTACCGTCGGCGGCCGGGATCAACTCATCGACTCGGTGAAAAAAGTTCACGGTAACGCCGCGCTGGACAAGCACCTGATACAGCGGCGCGGCAGTAACATCGCCGGTGCCGGTACGCATCTTGTAGGACGGCGCGCCGCGATAGGAGATCAGCCCCTTTTGCGTGAGAACCGCCGAACCAGCCTCGACGTTGCCGGGCACATTAACGTCCCCGCCAGGATAGGCGAAGACAGTGTCGTACATCGCCCGGACGATTGCCGAGTTGGCGGTCTCAGACAGAGCGCCGTGCCGCAGTAACCACGCGCGATATTCGAACTCGTTGGCTGCGGCGACCGATTGACGCGTCGGCCAGATCAGGTTGTCGAGGGCCATGCCGATGGCGGTGGCAATGGCGAGGTCGGCCAGTATCTTCAGCCTGCGCCACGAGACCGATTGGCCAGCGAGCCCTGGCCTTGCTGCCTGAATGGCACCTTGCAGCTGCTTGAGGCCGTGAGCGAAGGGGGCGGTGCCGGCCTCGCGTCCCTCCGGACTGGCCTTGATCAGTGTGTCTGCCTGCAGTTTCACCGTCGCCAGCGTCGAGACGATCAAGGCGCTATGGAGCGCATTGGGGCCTGGCGCTTGCTGCGCGGCAAGCTCGGTGGCGTTTCGCTCGATGATGCCCATCAGCGCGTCGAGGGCCTGCGCCTGTGGCTGCGGCAAGCCATCGCCGGGTCGGCCGGGCAAGGTGGGAAGGTCGATCACCCAAGGCAGCCAAGACCGGTCGTCTTGCTGCTCCATCGTGGCGAGGCTGTTATGGGCGACCAATGCCTCCTCAATGGTCGGAAATACCCGCGCGGGGTCCGCCGCGAGCGCCGTGTAGGCCTCGCGCAGTACGGCGAAAGCGTTGTCATAGAAGCCGAAGAAGATATGTGGCCCATGCTCTTTGGTGCGCAGCGCAGTATCGAGATCGCGCCCGCTTGCGCATTTGCCGCCAAGACGCCAGCCCAGTTGGTGCAGCGTAACCTGGAAACGGCCCCCGTGCCTCGGGTCGGACAGCTCGAAAGCAGCCGCCAGTCCGGCCACACCCCCGCCCAGCACGGTGACCTTGACCGGTCGCACTCCGGTATCGGCCCCCATTCGACTGGCCCCCCTTTGCGATCCGTTTCGGAGATTACACTATTGGCGTCTCCATGGGTGCGGAATCTTTGAGAACATCAAGCTCGCTTCATACAACGTGGCTCGGACCGTACATGGGCCCTGGGTTCGCGAACGCAGCTGCATGAGCCCAAAATCAGCTCGCTTGGTCAGAACGTCCGCGAGCAGGGACTTGCGCGCTGGTCTGCTGTTAAAGTGCAATCCACTCCGCGCTTCGTCAGCATATTTCCGATCTTGAGACCGCGAGCAGCAGCGTATGCTGCAATCGCCGCCTCTTGGCTTAGCGTTGAGTAATCCTGCTTGTCCGCATACGGACGTACTGTGCGGCTCGCCTAGCCATATCAGAGCTACGCTGATCGTCTTGTCGCACAACTGAATCGTTGGCCATCGGAACGTGCCTCCGCTGGGCGACCGTCAACCGATATTCGTCGCCAATTAGGCGGTGACGATCCTGTCCTCTTTTTCTTGGCCTCGCATGACGATCTTGAGGACGTTGTCCGGCAGTGGCCGTTGCAGCGCCTTCGCTTCGTCCCATGGTGCGCGCATCCAGACGTCGCGTTCTTCGTCGGTGGTGAGAATGACCGGCATGGCCTTGGGGTGAATAGGCTCGACGACTGCATTCGGTGCCGTTGTCAGGAAACCGTAGACGTTGTGTGGCCCAGGGATCGGTGTGGACTTCGTCCCACGGTCACCCCTGAACTCGGTCCAGATACCGGCGAAGGCTGTCAGTGGTCGATCGTCGTTAAGCGCGAACCAGACGACGTCCTTTTTCTTGGTCTCGGGGTTAGGCTCCGGCGCGTACTCGGCAAAGCTGTTGAACGGGACCAGACAGCGGTTTTCCGGCTTCAGCCAAGCGCGCCAGTGCGGTGAGGAAGTGTTGCGGATGTTGGTCACCGGCGGCCCGCCTGTTCGCAGTGGCGGGGGCATGCCCCAGCGCATCAACACGATCTCGCGTTCATCACCTGTGTTGCGTATTACCGGAGCGGGATAATCAGGGAAGACACCCGGCATGGGAGCGAGGTTGCCGACATACCGGTTGACCACCCGAAACAGGTTGAGGATCGCCGCCTGGTTGGTCGTGATGCTGTAGAGATTACACATCACTCAAACATGAGGCGTTCCGGCTTCGCCGTCGAGTGCCTTGTCGGCTGTGCGGCCTTCGGCCATGGCCTCGACAGTCTCGACAATGTGTCGCCGCGTCGCCCGATCCTTGATCGAGCGGAATGCCCGCAGCAGTCGGAATATTTCTGCGGCGTCGCGAGCGAGTTGCTCCTTTGTCAAATGTGAATCCTCGCAATGTCGACCGCTGGAACGGGCCGTTGAATCGAAAAGGACCGTCCCAGGGGCGGTCCTTTCCGGCCGGCTGCAATAGGCCTGTAAAAAATCAAAGGTGAAAAATGCTCTGCAAGTTACGGTAACAACGGCTGAGATTGTATTACGTCCGTCCTATATTTTCAGAAATCCGGATCAATACGGTGTTCTGGCCGTCGAACGAGCCGTAGTGTTTGCGACGGCCCGCGGTCCGCGGATTCGGTTTTGATCCGCCCGCATTGGCACTGTCATCGCTCCTCAAGCAACAGTTGTGAGTAGATGACGTCGCCTGCGACGACGGTCAGGGCGCGCCAAAATGGCACTGCAAATCGAGAGCGCGCTCAATCCTGCCTGGTTCTGCGAGGTCGGCTGCGGGCATAGCCCCTCGAACTCGCCGCATAGGCCTCATTCAATTCTGCCTCCAGGAGTCCTTTGGCGACGATCAGCGCGCGCACCGCGGCGCGGACGTCTCCGTCACAGGCCATGATCACCTGATCTGCAGCAGCATCCAGCGGGTCGATACCCTGAGGCGCGTTTGCATCGGTCTGCATGGTTTGACTTCCAGTTGGCGGCTGCAGTATGTTCTTGTTATGTTCTTTTGTCAATTGTGCGATGCTCATGCGTGCCGTCGCTCGCGCAGGCAGTGTCGAACTGTCGGGGACACCACCGTTGGGGGCTGAGACAGTGCCGGATGGCGCGGGACTGGCGATCCAGAGCGATCTTGCGCGCCGCTGGTCGCGGCCGGGCTCTCGTGAACCGTGCCGCTTCGTGTCACGGCCTCACGGCTTCGATCCCTCGCGCCGGATCAGGGCCGGGTTGAGTGCACTATGCGGCAACAACTGCAAAGCTGCTTTTCCCGCTCGCGACTGCGATGGCTTTGGCTTCACGATCGAAATTCCTGCGCAAGGCGAAATACAAGCCGAACCGAAAACACGTCTGCCTGGCCAAATGCCGACCCTCGTACATCAGTTTTTTCGACTGCCATGCGGTATCTCGCTACACGAGCAGGCGCGGTTGCTACAGCGTCAAGTTGTCACACAACTATCGTCGCGTGCGTCGCAATTGCGGCAAGTTCCGCTTGCAGCCAAGCTCAATTCGAGCTCGCTCAAAATTGCCTGCGTTCGAAATACGAGCTCATAAGGCATTGCAATCACCGCGATTTGGCTAACGCCGTGACCGTATCTGAGGTTGCATGCATGCAGCGTTCGAATCCAATCGCACGGCTTCCCGAAAATTCGAGTCACAATTTAGTTCGATTGTCTCGCGAATCCGCGCATCGGCGATTTAAACAACCTTAGGCTTTGCCGCCCTAGTTCGCTTCTGGACGCGACAATGCGTCTCGATAGAAACTGGGCAGGTGCAATGATGAAGACTGTTTTTAGTGCATTCTTAAGGGATGAGTCGGGCGCTACGGCCATTGAGTACGGGCTGATTGCGACTGGCATTGCTATTGCGATCATCGGAGCAGTCAGCGGTGTTGGTACGAACCTGAAGACGACCTTCGAGAGCGTTAAAACGGCTTTGACGTCCGGTTAGTGATAGCCTGGCGCGACCCCCTTGACCAAAGCGTTCTCAGCGCGCCGTGGCTGGTCAAGGCGTTGCACCGGGTGTCCTGTGTCACCCGGTGCGTTTGCCCAAAAGATAAACCGATCAAAGTCTGCCTTGGATCAAGCCCAAGAAAGTAACCGGGTGTGAAGTCGCCCCGACCAACAGCAGTTCAGGTTGCTGGAGCGCACGCCCCAGCGCCGGCGCGGTCATTCGTGAATGCCTAGAGCAAAAAGGCCGGAGGTCAATCTTGCAAGGCGGTCGGCGCGCGGAAAGTGTCCATGGGCCACACGCCGACATCCAGTGGACGCCATGGATGGTCCCTAGACCCTTATGGAAAATCGGTCGAACGCGGTGAGTGTCTGGGTCCGTATCTCGGCGTCTCTTTGATAGATCGTTCCCTGGAGGTATTCGATTTCGGCAGCCTGATCCGGTTCATCGACGTCGATGTACCAGGACCGCGGCCGGCCATCGGCGCCGTCGCTCCAGCGATAGCCGCGCCGTTTGAGCTCGTCCTTGAGTTCGAACGGCGATTGCTCGGCCCAGACCCTGACCGTCTTGCGGCGGGCCCGTTCCAGCAGAACGGAGAGCACGGTGCGGTCGAGCTGGGGCAGGGTGATCGCGAGGATCTCGAGCAGCGCCAGGCAATCGTCGACCGCCCGGTGCGCCTCATGAAACAACCCGGCCTTCATCAGGAGATAGGACAGGCGCGACCCCTCGAAACCGTGGCCGCGCCATTCGACCTCGCTGACTGAGCAGGCCCAGGCCTTGTGCGTGAACAGCGGCGCGTAGCGCTCCATGAACTTCCGATCGAAGCTCGCGTTGTGCGCGATGACCACGACCGCATCTGCGGCGAACTTCTTGATGCGCTCGTCATCGAGGCTGTGGCCTTCGACCATCCCGTCGGTGATGCCGGTCAGGGCGGTGATCTCGGCGGGAATTGCGATCGATGGCTGGTTGAAGCAGCTGAAGGTATCGATGACCCGGCCGATCCGTCCGTCGGGAAGATACGTGAACTTGACCATCCCGAGCTCGATGATCTCGTCGCGGGCGGTATCGAGGCCGGTGGTTTCGACGTCGAGCAGGATCGCGGTCTTGGTTGATTGTCCGTCGCTTGGGGCAAATTCGGAGCGGGGAACCAGCCGCCGCAAGACCCGGTAGTCGGACGACTGCTCAAGCAAGCCGGCGATTTCGGAGAGGGGCGGCTGGACGGTCATATCAAGCGGCGGACGATCATTTTGGTTGAAAGCTCGCCAATCTACCCGATCGGGCCGGTCCCGGCATCAGATGCCTGTGGATAGGATCATGGGCGGATGGATAGCGCCCGAGCAGCGCGACAGCCTTTCACGCTTGGAACTGGCAGGGGGCGGAGCCGGTTTGCGCGCCGTAGGATGCGGGCGGGCTCTCTTGAACCGTGCCGCTTCGCGTCACGGTAGGGTAGGCGTGGAACACCTCCGCGGAGGATGTCCCTACGCCTCCCCCCAAACCGTGCGGGCACCTTTCAATGCACACGGCTTTCCGTACGCGCATGCTCTCGAAGTGATTCAATTCTTCTCTAAATGGTAGCGGCCTGCATCAGCAGAACCTCTCCGTCAAAGAATCTCTTCTACGCATACTGCAAATGCCGTTGTTAGCGGCATCGTCCTTCCCCCGATCGGAGGCGCTTTCGGTCCGGCCGCCCAGCTTTATACGCATGATCGTCCGCCTCACGGCGGCGGTCCCGGCTATGCGCCGGGCATTTGGGTACTATGACGGCTCCGTCGCCATACAGGTCCTCGAAAGAACCTGCTGCAGGCAATCCCGTAGTTACGTGTGAGGGGAGTTGTGGTGTGTTTAGGTGTCCCATTCGCTTCCTTGACCCACGGATGGCGGTCGTCCCACGCGGACTGGTGGCAAATCACACTGGCCGGTGCGATTTGCCCCGCGTGGCGTAGCGTGTCAGCCGCGTTCGCTACTGCCAGCCCTTTGGCGACTGGAAACTGGGATTCAGGCAATACAGCTTTCACCATGCACACCTTACTCTGTACTCTCCACCGGGCTGCGGCGCTCGGTTTCGAGACGTTTCCCGACATGCTCTGGTCCCGTTCCTCTTTCGAGGTCTCAGTCGTTTCCGACACCGGTAAGTCGGGCAAGTAAGAGCCAAACCAGTAGGCTCCATTCTTTCGAACACTCCCTTCTTCTTCACGCCACAACGGCGCACGCCTTGCGGCTTCGATCCCTCGCCGGCTGCGAGCCGGGATGTAAGCCCGCTCATCAACAGTCTCATCCGTTCTGCAAGATGTGCACGAAACCAGCGCTGCCCAGGCCGGCGTTCTGTTGCAGACCGATGCGAGCACCTTCAACCTGGCGGGGACCGGCACGGCCGCGGAGTTGCCACGTCAGCTCCGCGATCTGGGCTAATCCGGTCGCCCCGAGCGGATGCCCCTTTGACAAGAGACCACCAGAAGGATTGACGACTATATCTCCTCCATAGCTGCCGCGGCCCTCGAGTATGAAGCGTTCGATCTCGCCGTCGGAACAAAAGCCAAGGGCTGAATACATCAGTGCCTCGTTGCTGGTGAAGCAGTCGTGCAGCTCGACGACGTCAATGTCTTTTGGTCCAACTCCGGCAGTCTCATAAGCTTTGTCCGCAGCGTCCTTGCCGAGCGCACGGAACATCAGATCCAGTGGGTTGCCTGCAAAATGTTCGCTCCGATCACTCGTCCATCCAGACCCGATAACACGTACATTGGTCGGCAGACCGTGCCGCGCCGCGAATCTGGGGCCGCACAGAACGGCAGCTGCTGCCCCACAGCTCGGCGGGCAAGCGAATAGCTTGCGAAGGCCTCGAAAGAGCAAGGGGCTCGCGAGGACTTCATCTTCCTGCAGCGGTGTCCGGAACAGCGCATGGGAATTGGCTGCGGCGTGACGGCGCGCCTTAACGGCAATCTTGGCCAACGCTCGATCGCCGACTCCACACTGGTTCTGCAGCAGCTCGACCTGACAGCCAAAGAGCTGGATCGCCGGCGGTCGTGTGCGGTCGTTGGTGCTGAGGCTCATCATCTCTGCCACGCGGCTCAGATGCGGGCCGACCGGAGTGGGACGATCGCCGAATACGACATCGAGTGCGCCCGGAGCCATCTGCTCAAATCCGAGCGCAAGGACACATGCGTCCGGCTCGTTGCGGACTGCCTCGACGGCAAGCGCGAAGGCGGTTGAGCCACTTGCGCAGTTATTGTTCACGTTGACGATCGGGATTCCCGTTGCGCCAAGGTGGCCAAGCGCGGCTTGGCCAGCGCAACTATCGCCGTACACGTAACCAGCATAGGCTCGTTGCACGTTGGCATAGACGACGCCGGCGTCCTCCAGCGCAGCGCCTGCGGCTGTCGCACCCATAAGATCGTAGGTCTGGCCTTGACCGGGCTTGGTGAAGGGGATCATGCCAACCCCCGCGATCAGGACATCAGTCATGCTGCTCCACCTTAGTTCACTGCGCGCGTCCGCCCGTGCCAGTAGGCTGCCCTCAGCTCGGCCTTGAGCACCTTTCCGGCCGCGCTGCGCGGCAAGTCATCGACAAAATCCACGCTCTTCGGTGCTTTCACACCGCCAAGAGCCCGCTTGACCAAGGCTATTAGTTCGGCCTCAGTCGCTTTGGCTGCAGTTTTCAGCTGGACCACAGCCTTTACGGCTTCGCCCCACTTTTCATCCGGGACCCCGATCACAGAGCAGTCCTGCACGGCCGGGTGGCTGGTCAGGATCTGCTCGATCTCGTTAGGAAAGATGTTGAAGCCCCCCGAGATGATCATGTCCTTCTTCCGGTCGACGATCGTGACGTAACCGTGCTTGTCCATCACGCCGACATCGCCGGTGTGGTGCCAGCCAAACCGGCGGATAGCCGCCGTTGATGCAGGGTCCTTGTAGTAGCCAGGCGTAACGAGAGGCCCGCACACACAGATCTCGCCGGGGCTGCCACGCGGCTGCTCTGCGCCGTCCTGATCGAGGATGGCAACCTTGTTCCACACGCCGGGCCGTCCGACGCTATGCAGGCGGTCCAGGTCGATTTCGCCGGCCGCGTTCAGATAATCCCATGGTGCCTTGAGGCAGATCGCGGCCGGACATTCGGCCTGACCGAACGTTTCGGACAGTACCGGCCCGAATACTCTTATGGCTTCCTTCAGCTTCTCCAGAGAGGAGGGTGCCGCCGCCACCAGCAGATGCCGCAACGACCCATAGTCATGTCCGCAAAGGTCAGGGTGCGCCAACAACATGTAGAGAACAGTCGGCGGAAGAAAGAGATGGGTGATGCGGTGGTCCTGAATCGCCTCGAGGATGGCGCGGGGATCAGCCTTTGCCATGATGACGTTGCATCCGCCCCGACTGAAATGCAGGCAGCCGAGAATGCCGGCCGAATGCGTCATCGGAGCCACGACAAGATGCCGCGCGCCCTCGTAGTAACCGAAGTGGCTCATGAAATTGCTGAACATAGCCGCGATATTGCGATGAGTTATCATCACCCCCTTCGGCTGACCGGTTGTTCCGCCTGTTGGGAAGATCGCAAACATGTCGTCAGGCGAATATTCGCTGGTGGGGACAGCCGCCTGATCCTGACTCGTCCAGGCCTCGAGCGAGGGGCCAACCAGGCTCTCGGCGTCGAGGCAGACTGTGGCGCGCAATTCAGGGATTTCAGAAGCGAAGTGTTGCGCGTCCCTTTCGTGGACCTTGCTGAAGAACAGCAGCTCACCGTCAAAGCGTCGCAGCAGGTCGGCATTAACGGCGGGCGGATTGCGGGGATTGAGCGGAAGCCAAACTGCATCGGCGCGCATCAGTCCGATCAGCGTCACGAATGCAATGCTGCTATTAGGCGCCAGGATGCCGATTTTGGCGCCCTTGCCAAATCCATGACCCCGAATTGCGGCGGCGAGCAGCCGCCCGCGATGATCGGCCTCTCGGTAGGTCAATGTTTCGCCGCCGGCGAGGTCGTGGAAGGCAACGGCGTCCGGATAATAAGCAACGCCCTGATCGAAATGGTCGATGATCCGCATGGCTATTCGCTTCACACAGGAGCAGTTCGAGGAATGGTACGATTGACGATATATTTGTACCGGATTGGATTTGTCAACTTGGCTCTGGGATGATCGCAGGATGTCGCGCTATATCGGGAAACCCAGGTGAGGAGAGATGAGATGAGCCCAAATACGCGCCGGAGCGAAGACCGACAGCTCCGGCGCCACGAGAAGATCCTCGATGATCTCGAGCAGATTTTCCTTACCGAGGGCTTCCAGACTCCGACCGTTGACGATCTGTGCGCGCGACTGCGGTGTTCGAAGCGCTCTCTGTACGAAATCGCCCGCGGCAAGCCCGAGCTCTTTCTGGTGGTCTTGCGGCGCCTGCTCGATCGGATTCGCCGGCGCGGCATGCGCGCCGCTCTCGAGAATGAAGATCCGCAGGCTCGTATTCTCGCCTATTTGCAGCCGGGCATCAGCGAGAGCTCCCGAGCGACACAGCAGTTCAACGAGGAATTGCGAGCCTTCGAGCCGGCTCGTCGGATGCTTGAAGAGCATCAACGGGAGCGGGTTGCAGTGCTACGTGATCTCATTGAGGACGGCATTCGTAAAGGGCTCTTCCAGCCGTTGCACGCGCACCTGGCTGCTGAAGTCTATTTCGCCGCCGCAAGGCTCATCAATCAACCCGAGGTGCTTGCCTCGGCCGGGCTCACGATGAGTGAGGCGTTCGCCGAGCTTCCAGCTCTCCTCTTCCAGGGCCTGTTCAAACGCGAAAATGCGGCGCCGCGGGGCGAGACGCCGAAAAAGCGCTAATCGGAAAATACCAGCCCAGAGGCAAAGACTGGAAACGTGGTGCCGACTCAAGGGCACTACACGCTATCGCTCCCGCACGCCCGCAGAACAAAACTTGAGCGAGCTACTTGACAAATCGTTCGGTACGAAAATAACGTAGTTCGTACCAAATGGCATGGCGAAGCAAGCTGTTGCCGATAGGGAGGCGGAATGGCGCAGCCGGTCGACGGTTCGCCATGTCGGTCAACTGTGCCCGGAGATCTCCCTTCGGCTGTGCTGCCAATAACAGAGGAGATTCCATGAGACGCATCATTGTCGGAAATGATCAGAGCGGAAAGTCAGACGTGCTGGCCGTCGACGACCTCTCAACCTTGCCACATCTCGGCTTCAACATTTTTGGCCGCGATCTATGGATCACGCACGAGACGCCGGCTGATCTTTCTTCGTCTCGGGACCCCACGCTCAACGCTCCGGTGCGACACGAGCCGCCAGATGGAGGCACGATCTTTCGTATCGTTCGCTTTGCGCCCAGCGCACAACCGCTTTCGGCTGCGGACGTGGAGGCGATGCATCGATCAATCCAAAGCGTGCACGTGCCGTCAAAGGACGAGATGGCAACCGCAAAGCACAGCTCCATGCACAAGACGGATACCTTGAACTATTTCATGATCGCTTCGGGACGGGTGTGGATGTTGACCGAAGGGCAGGACGTTCTCCTCCAGGCCGGCGATGTGATCGTGCAGAACGGCGGCATGCACGGCTGGCGCAATGACGGCCCCGATGAATGCGTTTTGGTCGGAGTGCTTGTCGACGGGAGGGCCGCGGCGTGAAACTCGTCACCTTCACTGCTGGGGGCTCCCGGTCGGTCGGAGCTCTCCTGGCTGACGACCGTATTGTCGACTTGACATCGTCGACCAGAGCAGACCAGCGAGGCAGGTGGTTCTGTTCGATGCAGGAGATGATTGAGGGAGGCACTGAGGCACTCCGTCTCGCGGAGCAGATCCTTAGCAATCCGCCCCGATCAGCCATTCTGCCGTTGGTGGAAGCGCAACTTCTTGCTCCACTGCCGAGACCGGTTCGCATGCGTGATTGCAACCTGTTTACGGAGCATGTGGAACGCTTCTTTGAGCGCAAGGACCAGCTCGAAGCAGAGGCTGCTGCCGGTTCAGAGCAGGCGGCAGCTCAACTCGCCCTAGCCAAGCGGATGCGCTTTGATCTGCTACTCAAGCGGTTGACCTATTATACGGTCGATCCGCTGTCCGTGTCGGCTCACGAAGAGGATATTGAGTGGCCGGCCTATTCAAAGGCCGCCGACTTCGAGCTGGAATGGGCTGTCGTCATCGGAAAACGAGGCAAGGACGTTCCACTCGAAGCGGCGGCAGGCCACATTTTCGGCTACACGATCTTCAACGACTGGAGCGCAAGAGACGAACAACTGATCCACATGGAAATGGGGATCGGGCCGGGCGGCGGCAAGGATTTTGACGGAGCCAAGACTCTCGGGCCCTGTATTGCCACTCCGGACGAGTTTCGCGACCTCTCCGACGTCCGCATGATCGCGCGGGTCAACGGCGAAGAATGGACCAACCGGTCCTCCCGGCATATGCGCTTCACGTTCGAGCAGGCGATCGTGGAGATGAGCCGCTCTCGCACGATCTACCCTGGCGACATCTTTGCCTCAGGCACGGTGCTCGGAGGCAGCGCCGTCGATCACGGACGGTCGCTCAAGGATGGCGACGTCGTCGAGCTCGAGGTTGAAAGCATAGGGGTCCTGAGGAATCGCCTGCGAATGCGGCACGGCTTGTCTGACCGATAGCGACGTTCCTGAATTCCATGAGAACGAAGACGGCAAGTCAGGCTGAGGAAGGACGATCAATGGATTGACCAGCGGGGGAACAATGGCGGTATGCCGAAGGCCGGGACCTGATCTGCGGTGCATTCGGTGTAGCGTGGGCAATCTCCGGTCGAGATCGCGATCGGGGTGGGAAGCAAGGCGGCATAAGCACAAGTAGTGCCTGCAGCATGACGTGATTGCCGGCGAGGGCGCCGTCGTCACGGATCACGTTGCAATCAAGCAGCCAATAGAAAACGACCAAATCACCAACGGTGATTCCGCTGGCGAGGATAGCTGCGCCTTTGTCTGCGAGGCAGAGCGACCCATCCTGATGATTTCCGGGCGCTGCGAGGCTTTACAGGAAAACGACAAAAACATTGTCAAGGGGAGGAGAGAATGCATCCAGAACGCATCGTCAGTACTCGAACGGAAGGAACGGTCAACGGGAGCGATCTCCGTCTATATTGGCGGAGAGTGGTTCGCTCGGGTTGCCTGGGCCTGGCGTTGCTTGCCGTCAATGACGCGTCGGCTCGTGCAGGGTCCGCAGAGCCAAATGCAAAGGAGGTTGCATCAGTCACTCACAAGCAAAAGGCCGTTGGTCCAAAGGGGAGAACGGTCGATGATACGAAGCGCGCATCGCCGCAAATCAAATCGCCCGTCGCACGAAACCCTGATCCGAAGATCGCCGACGCGATGCGTCAGCGCGAGCAGTTGAACGAGCTGAACAGACGCTATGGGGTAAAGGGCTGGAACATACCGTTTCCCTCCTATGCCGACTCGCTTCTGCGCGACGATGGCGGTTGGCGGTCGGCACTGGCGTCAGCAGGCTTTGGCCTGCAGGTCTACGACCTCGGCATCTTTGAAAGCAATATGCTGGACACGCCGCGACATGTGCCAGGCTACTTCCCGCCCTGTTCTCGCTACTCCCAGGCGACCGGTGCACTGTGTGCGGGAAACCAGACCTATCTCGGTCAGCGTCCAAGCTACATTAATGAGACGATCGCCTGGCTGACCTACGATCTGAGCCGCTGGGGCGTGCCCGACGGGCAATTGATGGTGGCCGGGCTATACAGCACGGGTAACGATGTCGGATACCTTCCCAACACTCTCCAGCTCTATCAGCTGGCCTGGTATCAAACGCTGTTCGACAAGCGGCTCGAGATCAAGTTCGGTTACGTAACCAACACCACCGAGTTCATGGGGACTTTCGTCGGTTCGAATCTGGCCAGTACATTCGGTCCAAGCGGCTCAATTCCGGTGCAGCTGGGGCTCTCGATTGTGCCGACTCCAAGCTTCAGAACGACCTGGCACATCACCGATACGATCTATAATCAAGCCGCCGTGCAACGCAGTCTCCCGATCAACAGTGTCACGGGCAATGTAGTGTTCGACGAAACACTGACGAACCCTTCAGGGTTCAACTGGAGCGGACCGAGGGGAACCGGGGAGCTGTTCATTGACGAGATCGGCTACAAGCGGCCGGCGAGCCCCGGAAACCCGCAAACCTGGTTGCGGCTTGACGTCCTCTACAACAATTCGACCTTCCGCGACTTTTCACATCTTCCGGGCAATCCGTTCGCAACACATGCTGGCAATGTCGGCGTGACCGTCCTGGCCGATCGGCAACTATGGCAACAGGATCCGTCGTCACCGCTGACGGCGCACCGCGGCATCTATGCGGGCATGTCGTTCATGTACGCGCCACCCGAGACGACGGGCATCTCTCAATATTATGAGGGCCGAGCGTACTGGATCGGACCGTTTGACAGCCGCCCAACCGACATGTTCTCGGTCGTCACGGCTCGAAACGTCGTCAGCCATTATCTGGCGGACGCGACCAACCAATTCTCACGCCTTACCGGAGCGTTTGCGGCGCGGACCTCCAATTCAGTCACCGCGACATACACTGCGCATCTCATGCCCGGTCTCTGGGGAACCATCGGGGTAGGCTATACGGATCATCCAAGCCTGGCGTACTTCAAGACCGAGGGGCCCTCTCTCAATGTGCTCGCATCCCTGCTCGTAAACATGTAGCAGCGCGTCACCTGAAGCCATCGATTGGATCGTCGGGTCGCGATCCAATCGATGGAGAACGCATCCATTGCTGGAGCAGGCCGGGGTGTGGGCCGCTGCTTGCGGCGCCGGAGGGCGAAAGCAGCTCGTTTGGTCCTGTGGCACGCTTCGTGTTTCTCCTTATGGCCGGCTGGCCGATGGCTCGATGATAAAAGCAGTGAACCGGTCATTTCAGGAGTTCGTCGATGCAATCTGGACGGCAGACGACGAACAAGGGTTCGAAAGTGTCGCAAGGCGCGTGACCCGGCGCCTCGGATTCCGATGGTTCGCCTATCTGCAGATCGCGAACCAGGCGCCCACGCTCGTTTCCTCCTATCCGAAGGCCTGGACCAGCCGATACTTTGAGCTCGGCTATCAACAGCTTGATCCCGTTGTGCGTCGGGCTCGTCACGAAAACGATGTTTTCTGCTGGGGGGACGGTGCACCGAAGCCCGCGGGAACAAGGCAACAGCGCAACTTCTTCGATGAGGCCATGACGTTCGGTATCAGATCCGGCGTCACCGTCCCGATCAAAGGCGGCTTTGGACGGATGGCAGCGTTCACTCTCGCAACTGACGAGCCGGTTGCCTCGACAAGTCGACTGGTCATCGATGCGAAGCTCGCAGTTCACCTTGTAGGCCTCTATTTTCACACCCACGCGGTCGCCCGACTGCGAAGGCCAACGCAGGGCAGCAGCGTTCTTACCCAGCGCGAGCGCCAATGTCTTGCCTGGGTCGCACAAGGCAAGACTGTCGCGGATATCGCCGTACTTGTTCAGATATCGCGCCGCACGGTCGTATTCCATCTCGAGAACGCCCGGCGCAAGCTGGATGCCGCCACAATCGCCCAGTGCGTCGGCGAAGCGCTGCGCCGGGGATTGTTGCCCTGAGTTCATTGCGAGCGGTTGGAATAACAACCCACATCTAAGCAGACCTCTCGTCTGCTGAAGAGGTGTCCTCGATTGCTGAGCTTGGGCTTATCTTTGCTAAAAGTGGCGTTGGCTTCCATTGGATCGGCTTTCGACCTGCAAGATTCGACAGGCGCATGGTCTGTATACCTCTGGTTCTGTGACCTCCTGTTATCAATCAGGAGGTCACCATGCATGTCGTTGCTCTCCGTCATCATCAATTCGGGCGGCATCTCGATCTACTCGCGGCGATGTTTCGTCTTCGCCGGCGGGTGTTCAAGGATCGGCTCGATTGGACTGTGTCTGTATCGGGCGAGTTCGAAATGGACATCTATGATGCTCTCAACCCGACCTATCTTCTGATTACGACCGAAGACCGGGACGTCGTGGCATCCGTTCGGCTGCTGCCGACCACGGGGCCCACCATGTTGGCCGATACGTTTCCTTCCTTGCTGGGAAGCCAGCCGGCGCCGCGAAGTGACCAGGTCCTGGAGAGCTCGCGGTTTTGCGTCGACACCGCTCGCGCTGCCGAGTCGACAGGGAGCGGGCTCAATCGCACGACTTTCTTGCTCTTTGCGGCCATGATCGAGGGGATGCGGGCCGCCCAAGCCGATGCGATCGTGACCGTCACCGACATGCGCATGGAACGAATTCTTCGGCGCGCTGGATGGCCGCTGGAGCGGATCTCGACGCCGCAGAGGATTGGCCAAACCATGGCATTGGCGGGCTTGCTGCACAATTCCGATGCGGCACTCGCTGCAATGTACAGACAGGCAACCGTTGAAGGGCCCGTGCTCAGGGAGGAGCCGCTGCCTCTCGCAGCCGCGTGACCTAGATACGTTCTGCCTTCAATGGGCGATCCGGTGCATTTCTTGGATCAATGCGATGCTGGCAGATCCGCGGCGCAGTCGTCTGATCCTGATCAATCCCGGGCGTACCAGACCCGGGACAATATCGATCGACCGCGCTGTAGACCGACAGGAGAGCCTTGCACTCCTGCCCGCGGTGTTTCAGGTGTTCAGCATTACGCTCAACCTCGTCGGAGAGCACGAGCCTTCGTGGGCCGGCCAGTTGCCTGGTGTTGTCACGATACCTGACGCGGATCCTCTGGAGCTGTGGCACGATGCGCGGTTTATCGCGAGCCTGACAACCTCGAATACCAGTCTGCTATTTTTGGGGGGAGCGTGGCTGGAGGAGGACGTGCTCATCGCCGCGCTCGAGGGCGCAAAGCTCGGTTACGACGTACGAATACTTGCCGATCTCTCCATGGCGCGCCGGGAGGCGGACCGCCAGCTTGTGCTCGATCGTCTTGCGCTGCACGGAATTCTGACAACGACGCTCCGCCAGACCCTGCTTGAATGGGCGGTATGCCTTGGTTGTCCGATCGCAAGGCAGAACGTGCAGCAGCTTCTGATCGATCCAAGGACCGAGCTGTCCTAGTGCATCCGCCAGCCGGACGATGCCGCGATGGACTCGCGTCCCCGTCAAATCGCCGCGCGATCAACGTGACGTCAGCACTCTCGTAAGAGGCAAGATCCGCTCTTTGCGCAGATGGCCTGCAGGATGGGAGCATCATCGTTTGGAAGAGGTGTTTTGGAAGGGCACCAGGAGCCTATTGGCATTGAGGCTGGCGACGCCCGCAAGCAACCAGGCTTGCGGGGCGGGCTCTCGTGAACCGAGCCCGTCCGCGGTCTCGGCCTTTGGCGTCGATCCCTGGCGCGAACTTCGTGCGCGCTCGACGTGGCGACCGGGCGCTTCAGAGGGCATCGAGCGCAATGGTCGACCGAGGTCGCTACGCCGTCACAAGCGCTTCTTGGCGAGCCGGCCGCATGCGCCCGGCGCATTTTGTAGCCCGCGGACGGCGGGGTGGGCGGCGCTCCCGTGTAGCCCCGAACCGGCAGGCCGCAACCGCGCCATTTCAAGGCAGTCCGAGACGAGTGCTTGCATGGCGCGGTCCTCCGCTGCCGCTCCGGCCGTTCCGGTGCTGCCCGCCGCCTGAGTTCGGGGCTTTCCGTCCGCTCTTCGCCGCCCACCCCGCCTTCCGGGGGCAGGGCGTGGAAGAAGGACGAACGGAGATCATCATGTCCAGGCGTTTTACGCGCAATCACGCCAGCAAGGCGAAGCCGAGCCTCTATGAAGAAGTCACCGCGCGGATCATCGCCGATCTGGAGGCAGGGACTTTTCCCTGGGCGCAGCCTTGGGCGGCGGGCTCGAGCGATGCCCGGCTTGGATTGCCGCGCAACGCCGCGACCGGCCGGACCTATTCCGGGATCAACATCCTGATCCTGTGGGCACAGCTGTTCGATCAGGGCTTTGCCTCGCAGCGTTGGCTTACATTCCGGCAGGCGACCGCCATGGGCGGAACCGTGCGTAAGGGCGAGCGTGGTGTCGGGGTCTGTTACGCCGACAAGTTCATTCCGAAGGATCGCCGATCTGAACCGACCGATCCGGCGGCAGCGCAAGACGACCGGCACGAAGCCGACGCAGTCCCGTTTCTGCGCCGCTACATCGTGTTCAACGTGGCGCAATGCGAAGGGCTTTCCGATCGCTGCATTGCGTCCGCTCCCGCATTGCCCGAGCCCCAGATCGTGCCCGAGGCGGAAGCGCTCGCGCGCGCAACGCTCGCCGATATCCGTCATGGCGGCGAGGAGGCGTTCTATGCCCCGCGCGAGGACGTGGTCTGTCTGCCGCCGCAATCGGCCTTCTTCGACCAGATCAACTACTACCGCACGCTGTTTCACGAACTCGGACACTGGACCGGTCACCATCGCCGGCTGAACCGCGATCAGAGCGGCGCCTTCGGGTCGACGCTGTATGCCGCCGAGGAGCTGGTCGCCGAGGTGACAACCGCATTTGTCTGCGCGTCGCTGTCTATCGTGCCGACAGTACGGCATGCCGACTATATCGGCAGCTGGATCGACGTGCTGCGCGCCGACAACCGCGCGATCTTTCGTGCCGCAAGCCAGGCCTCAAAAGCCGCCGACTTTCTGCTGGCCTTCCGCGCACCGGTTTCAGAGAACGCAGACGATCAAGCGCAGCACAGCCCGGACGCATAGCCGTCCCCTCGCAACGGGCGCAAGCCGCCCGCTGGGACGGGAGGTCGCTGCTGCCGATTCGTCGGAAACCGCCAGGGTGCAGCGAATCATCCGCGACTGCCTGAACGGCGAGGGACGGAACAAGACCGGCGGCTGAGGCCGCCGATTGGGCTGCGGCGGCCTCCGCCGCGGCCGTTTGCCGGAGTCTCCGAGTCGTGAATCAAACCCTAACGGCCCAAGAAATAAGCCTGAGGCGGCGGTGGTGCGACTCAGATTAAGAGTCGGGCTCGACCCTTCGGAGCAAGTGACGGAGCCGGCCCATGCAAAATGCATTCAGCGTATTTGTTGACGGCAGTGCCATGGTAGGGCGGTGTATCGCGCACGTTCTGGTCGGAGGGACGACGCTCGCCGCCACCGTCATGGTGTTGGCGCGGGTGGTTTCCTCGCTGACCGTTGGCTCACCGTAGGACGTGGCCCAGTCAGGTGGGGACCGGCGTTTCCAGACGATTGCGACCGTGGCATTCAATTGGCCGAACCGGACGTCCGGGCGGCGGCCGGCTCTCGGCCGAGCGCTCATCCTGCTGTTTACCGCCGCCACGCTGGCGGGCCCCGCCCGCGCCGGCGACGCGACCGGGCAGGCGAGCGTGATCGACGGCGACACCATCGAAATTCGTGCGACGCGCGTGCGCCTCTTCGGGATCGATGCCCCTGAACACGATCAGCTGTGCCATAACCGACACGGCGAGCGCTATCGCTGCGGGCAGATCGCATCGAATGCGCTTGCCGCCTTCATTGGCAGGCAGACGGTAGCCTGCGTCGAGGTCGACCGCGACCAATACGGGCGGACGGTCGCGGTTTGCTCCGCCGGCAAGGTCGACCTTGCCGACTGGCTGGTGCGCGGCGGGCTTGCGATCGACTGGCCGCGCTACAGCAAGGGCGACTATGCGGCCGCCGAGGCCGAGGCGCGCGCGAAACAGACCGGCATGTGGAGCGGACGATTTGTCGAGCCCTGGCGCTACCGTCAATGCATCACAGCTGGAGGCCGTCCGGGTGCCTGTTCCAGCGGCGCGAACAGTGGGACACGACAAGGCATGCGGCCGTTGGAAGCGCATTAACGTGATGGCTGAAGCGGCTGACGGCGGCGAGAGACGGGACCAAAAAAACCGGACCCATGTGCATCAATCCAGAGGGCTCTTGGGCCATGTGCACATGGGGCCGGTCTGATCGTCGCCGCGTCATTTGCCGGGGGAGCATCCTTTGATGCATCCGGCGCCGACATCGACGCGATGCCGCGGCAGCTTGAAGCGCGGAAAGCCGCGCTTACTTCTTCATCTTCTTGGTCTTCTTGGCGACCTTCTTGGTTGCCTTCGCGGTCTTTGCCTTTTTCGCTTTCTTAGCCATGTCGTCCTCTCGGTTTTGTGTTGGCCTGACGCGTTCGCGAGCACCGCAAGTGGCGCACGCATCATCAAGCTAATCCGATACTAGCAAAATTGATACCGTGTTGGGTTAACGCGGTCGTTCGAGCGTTGCGGTTGCATGACGAGTAGGCAGTACAAGCGTCTCACGCGTGCTGCACGGGCGGATGCTCGCGACCGGCCGACACCAGGAGCGCAATGCGAACTCGTCAGCGACCACCGTCACGGAAGGCTGTCAGGCGTGCGTCCGGCACGCTCGGGCGGAGGCTGTGGCGAGCCCACATAGTCCTTGCGGTCGCTTCCCCTCGTGCGGATTTAGCCCTGCGCCGATTCCGAGACCCAGGATGACGACGCGGAGCCTGCGTGTGTCCGCGGTCTTGCCGCGGTTGGGCACGCTGCTGATGCTCGTCCGTTGGATGGGATCTTACCCTTGAGACCGGGCGCCGATCCGGACCATCCGGCACAGTCATGGCTGCGCTCCTTGAGCCTTGAAGGGACGATCTGCTGCTTGCGGGCGTGACGACCTATGGGAAGCGCTCCGCCGTCCGAAACCCTCGCCATCTCCTTTTTTTGCCCGCCGCTCCCTTGCGGTTGCGGCTCCTCGCGGCCGCTTCGCTTTCAAAAAACTCGTTCACTCGGGTGCGCCGCTGCGCTTCGCCCCTGACGGGTTCGGCGGCGGTTCGTTTCCCATCACGGTCTCGCCATCGCAGGGGATCGGCCTCTGCGGCATCAAAGGAGACAAACCATGACTGCGATCGGATACGTCACCAAGACCGAGAATGGCGGCTACAAGGGGCAGCTCAAGACCGTGTCCATCCGGGCCGACATCGAGATCGTGCCCAACCGCGACAAGGCCGCGGATACTCACCCGGACTTCCGGGTCGTCACCCAGGGTGTCGAGATCGGCGCGGGCTGGATCCGCCGCGGAGAAAACAGCCGCAAGGACTACGTCAGCCTGTCGCTGGCCGCGCCCGAGTTCGGACCGCGCAAGCTCTACGCCAACCTCGGTCGCGCCGCCGGCCAGGACGACGAGAACGTCTTTGCGCTGATCTGGAACCCGGCGGACTGACGCAAGCCTCATGGCCTCCGCGCCCCCAGCGCGGAGGCCACCTTGGCGCCGCAATCGCTTTCGACCATCGTCGCAGACGACTCGCCCGGGGGCTGCGCTTGGATCGACAAGGCTTCAGTGGCCCATGGCCGAACGCAGGCGTGGCGGGCGGCCGCGATGCAATGGATGCCTATGATTCAAGCGACTGGGCCTGGGAATTCCTCCGCCGCAACCCGGACTATGCCAAGGGTTGGCGCGCCTCGGTGCCAAGGCATCTTCCTTGCATCACTTTGTCCGACGGCACGAGGCTGCTGCGCCTGCGGCGGCGCTATCCGCACGCCGAACGATGGGGGCTCTGCGCCTTTGCCGATCCCCGTGCTCCGGCCCGGGCTGCTCCGGTCTTCTGGCTGCCATCCGCCAACCGCCGCCCGGTTCGCGCCCGCTGCAGGCCATCCGATGGCGTCAGTGGCGGTCGAACCTCACCGCTTGCAGCGTTCAAGGTTGACCGTTCGGTGACCATCGGTGCCAACGGGATTGCCGTGGTGATGCTGAAGGGGCAGGGCATGAACGTAGCCGTTGAACTTCACGATGTCGGGGTCCTGACCCGGCCGTCCCGCCTGGTGTTCGAGCTCGACGGGCTCGACGATCTCAACAGCCAGACCGAGCGGCTCAGGACCCTGCAGCGCTTCGAAAGGCCCGAGACGGCTCGCACCGGACGCTCGCCATTCGCCAATGATGAGCGCCTTTATCATGCGCTGATCGCGCTCGATGAAAGCATGGCAGGCAAGACCTATCGCCAGATAGCGATCGCGATCTTCGGCGAGCAACGCGTCGCCGACGAATGGAGCGGGACGAGCCAGTTCCTGAAAGACCGCACCCGCCGTCTGGTTGCCAAGGGCCAGGAACTGATGAGCGGTGGCTATCGCGAACTTCTCGCCTGACCGGACCGCGCTTCCCCTTGTGGGGTGGCGACAATTTCCCGGGCCATCTTCGACACTTCCATGAGCATTCGTCCTTGACGAGGTTTCCTCTCGCTCTCGCATTTTGCGGGCATGACAGGGAAACGTCGATGATGACGGAAGGCGAGAAGAAAGAGTCCGACTCTCCATTTCTGAACACGACAGAGGCGGCCGCCTGGCTGCGGCTGACCAAGAACACGCTTGAAAAGATGCGGGTCCAGGGCACAGGGCCCAACTATCGCAAGCATGGACGCTACGTCCGTTACGACATCGAAGACCTCGTCGACTATTCGAAGGCCAGCAAGCGAAAGTCGACCTCCGATGATCGCTAGATCGCGGCGCTTGCGCACAAGGGCCGCCGTGCTTGCGGTCATTTCCGTGTCGATAGTCGCGACCATCGTCGCGTCGGCGCCACATGCGCCGCTCGTCCTCTACAACGGGTCGGGCAGTGCGCCGCTCGGGTTCTATCGCCTGGAAAATCGCCTGCCCGAGCGCGGCGAGATGGCGGTGATCGAGCCGCCTGCGCTGGTCGAGTTGATGCTGGTTGCGCGTGGCCTCTTGCCGCCCTCCGTGCCGCTCATCAAGCAGATTGCCGCAGCCGGCGGCGACGAAGTGTGTCGCTCGGATGAGCCCAACGGAACAATTGCCATCAACGGAAAGGTGGTCGCCGAGACCTTCGAGAAGGGCAGAGATGGCCGAGCGCTGCCGGCATGGAAAGGCTGCATGAGGCTGATCGAGGGGGAGTTCTTCCTGCTACAAGCGCATCCGAATTCGTTCGACTCGCGCTACTTCGGACCGGTGCTCAGATGCAATATTCTGGGCGTGGCGCGTCCCATCTGGACGTGGAATCCTGACAACTGATGCGGCATGCAATGCCGATTGTGCGCGCTCCCGGAAGGGAGCGCGCATCGCTTATGTGCGCTTCCATCCCACGCGATCGTTGATCACGGCTTCGGCAACCGGAAGAGCCTGTCCATTGAGGTCCAGGGGCCGAAAGAGCAGAACGGGAGAGCAAGATTAAAGCACTGGCGCTCGACGAGCTCCAAGCCCTTGTCTGCACATCCAGGAGTTGGCGATACGGAGCGACGCGATGTCGCCAATGGCGCTTCAAGGCGGTGCAAGTGCTCACCGTTCGCGTCTGCGACTTGGCGATCGCCCACCGGCTTCACATATCCGCGGTCTTCTCAGCCGGGAGCTCGCGACATGCATGACGTCGATGACGACGAACTCAAACCCAAGCTCGGCCGGATCGGCAACCGCAAGGCCAGAAAGCCGACCGGATATCTCCGAAGTGTTCGCCAGGCCGCAGAACGCGCCGGTCCAAGAGTCGATCGCGGGTCGAATTTCTCGGGCGGCCGCATCGGCCGCGGTTACGCGCAAGGTGCGGTGCTTGCCGGGCGAGGCCGGAGCAAGGGGCGGCGCCGGGTCGTGATCAAGGCACGGATCGTACGCATCAAGGCCGGCGATACGGGCGCCGTCCGGGCGCATCTGCGCTACGTGCAACGCGACGGCGTGACGCGAGAAGGCGAGCCCGGAGAACTTTACGACGTGGGGAACGACCGGGCCGACGGCAAAGCGTTTACTGAACGCAGCGCCGGCGACCGCCATCAGTTTCGCTTCATCGTGGCACCCGAGGATAGCGCCGAGCTCTCCGACCTAAAACCATTCATCCGTGATCTGATGCGGCAGATGGAGAATGACCTCGACACCAGGCTCGACTGGGTCGCGGCGGATCATTTCAATACGGGGCACCCGCATAGCCATGTCGTGCTGCGCGGCAGGGATGATGCGGGGCACGACCTCGTCATCGCACGGGACTACATTGCCCACGGCCTTAGGGCGCGCGCTGCGGACCTTGTCACCCGTGAGCTCGGTCCCGAAACCGAGATCGAGGCCGCACGCAAGCTTCAACGGGAGGTAACAGCCGAGCGGTTCACGCGGCCTGACCGGGGTATCCTGCGTGACGCCCGGGATGGCGTTCTTGAGCTCGTTGCACAGGCCGCGCGCGATCCGGTCTGGCACACGATGCGGATGGGCCGGCTACGGACGCTCGAGCGGATGGGATTGGCGGCAGAAGACAAGCCCGGCCGCTGGCGTCTTGACGCCGAGCTCGAACCGAAGCTCAGGCGCATGGGCGAGCGTGGCGACATCATCAAGACCATGCATCGCGAGCTGACCGCGGCGGGAATCTCGCGGGCGTCAGGCAGCTATGCGATCTTCGATCCACAGCGTGACAGTGAGCGCCTGATCGGACGGGTCGTCGGCGAAGGGTTTGCGGATGAGCTGACGGAGCGTCGCTATGTGGTGATCGATGGGGTCGACGGGCGGACACACTATGCCGAGGTCGGCGTTCTCGGGGCTAACGAAGAGCTGCCCGCGCGGAGCACGATTTTGGAGCTTAGGCCGCGTTCCGCGGAGGCTCGCCAGATCGACCGGACCATCGCTGAAGTGTCCGCTTCCAATGACGGCCTTTACAGCGAGCGCCTGCACCGGGAGCTCGATCCCCAGGCATCGGGTGAATATATCGGAACCCACGTCCGGCGACTGGAGGCAATGCGTCGGCAAGGGATGGTGAGCCGCCTTGCCGATGACGGCTGGAAGGTCGGCGAGGACTATCTCGATCGGGCGCTTCGGTACGAAGAACTCCAGCGCGCGCGCAATCCATTCCGCGTCGCGGTGCTGTCATGGCAAAGGCTCGAAGAGCTGCCGCAAGCGGTCGGTGCGACCTGGCTCGATCGCAAGCTCCTCGGAAAGGAAACGGGCGGCCTCGCGTCAACCGGCTTCGGAGCGGAGGTCGAGACGGCATTGCGGGCGAGACGGCAATGGCTGATCGAACAGGGGCTCGCACGAGAGGAAGGAGGGCGGATGCGTTTTGCGCGGAACATGCTGCGCGCCCTTGAGGAGCGCGAGCTGGCGGGAACCGCGGCGGGCATTTCGGCTCGCACCGGGCTCGAATATCGCAACGTCAGGGCGGGCGACAACCTCGGCGGAGTCTACAAGCGGATGCTGACGCTCAATAGCGGGCGATACGCGCTGATCGAGCAGTCGCGCGAATTTGTCCTGGTGCCCTGGCGGCCGGTTCTGGAACGCGCGCGTGGACAATTCGTCAGCGGCAGCGTTGGCGGAGCGGGCATTTCCTGGTCAATCGGAATGAAGCGGGGCATTGGCCGCTAGCCCGAGCCTCCCGTCAGCCCGGTGCGAGTCCGACCCTGTATCGCTGCGCAAGCCGCCAGAACCAGTCCTGATCGAGGTTGGTCTGTCGATCGATTTCTCTGACCGAGCTGCGTGCGCGATCAAACAGCGCATAGCAAAGGCCTTCGTCGTCGTGGCGGGCGTAGTAGGCGATGCCGTCGGGACTGAGCGGATGGTCGAAGAGCGCCTTCGACCAGGCCTGCGGCGCGTCGTAGGGCAATCCGCCATGGACCACCTCGGCGGTCGCGCCGAGAATGGCGAGTGAGGGACCGGCCAGTCTGATCAGCGCCAGATCTTCTGTAATCTCGAGACGCGCGTAGGCCTTGCGACGGAGCAGGCCGGTATCGAGCAGGGTCCGTCCCGGCACGCGGAGGAACGTCTCTGCGAATGCGCCAAAAGGCTCTCGAGCTGCATAGAGAACGCCGTAGCTTCCGTCGGGAGCGTTCAGCCGGCCAAGACGCGAGGTGTCGAAAAAGATCGGGTCGTACTCGGCCGTGTAGAACCGATGTACGACCGTACCTCGCCGTAGCCGGACCGGGCGAGGACGGCGGCGATCGAGATCGCCGGGCGGCAGTGGAGCGGTCACGCGCCTTGCTGAGCCATTCGCCGGGCGGCCTCGACCACAAGTTCAACCTTGCCTTCCCGGAGCAGGTCGATCGGCTTGCGGCCGCCCAACCGATCGTCTGGCTGAGCCAGGAAATTCAGAACGGTCCAGGGGTTGTTAGTTGGCAGGGCGTCCTGAACCGACTTGAGTCCCTCGACGACGGTGCCGTCGACGTTGAACTGGAAGGTCGGAAAGCTCCGGTGGTTACTGGGACCGGGAACGGCAAGGAGGCTGCCTTCCTGCACGCGCTTGTCGACGGCCTGCCGGGAGATTCCCCGCAGGAGCGTTCTGACCTGCTCCAGATCATACGCGCCGCCAGATCGCCGAAGATCCTCCTGCGCAATACGGACGCCTTCAAGAACGGCGAGCGCGCGGGCATCGGGCGTGAACGCGTCCTTATTGACGACAGCAGCTTTCTTTGCGGCTTCGGAGAAGAACCGGAACGCCTGACCCGTCAATTGCTTGTTTCGCTCACGCACCTTCTGCAGCGCGGTCGCGCTTTTGGAGACAATCGCGACCTGCGCATCGGCGGGAAGCTCCAGGCTCTTCAAAGCGCCGGGCTTCTGCTTAAGTACCATCATCACGCCGTCCTCATGGACGGACAGATCCTCGGTACCGGAGGGCTTTGACTGTGCCTTGGACATGAGCTGAACTCCAACCTGAATATTGGGCGCGTGTGCAACTTTGTCAACTTTGACAAAGCTTGATTTGGGTATTATGGTAGTTTTGATTGGCTTGTGATGAATTTCCGGCGGAATTCCCGCAAATCATGCGGAGAATAGGGCCGCCAATCTCCGCACGCGCCCGCATTGCAAGATCGATGGCGAGTTGGGCAGTCCGTCGCGCAGCGATGCTTTGGCCGACGCGGGCCGACGCGCGGCCCTTTCGGGCCGGCAGTCGATGCGACCATCGATGTGAAGGCGTGAGCGGCCTCGTTCGATTCGTTTCGTCACCTCGGGGCAGGCCGTGCGACGAGCTATCCGGGGCGAGGCCGGACCGGTGATCAAGTTTGATCGTGCCGTTCACCTTCAATTGAGGCGCTTCCTCAACCACGCTGAGACTGCCGCAGCAACGATTTCACTTCGATGGATATGATCGAGCCGGATCTCGTTGCCGGCGACGATTTTTATTCAGGTTGAATGCGAGCCGCCATCCCGCTTTTCATCTCGCCGCGCTCGTTGCGCGCGTCGAGTGAGGCGGAAAATGTTTCCGGCAAAAATCTATGTCGGCCAGATCGCGGTCGTCTTCGGCATCGTCGTTGCATCGACATGGGGAGCGACGCAATGGACGGCGACAGCGCTCGGATTTCAGGCGCGGCTTGGTGCACCGTGGTTCGCCATTGGCGGCTATCCGGTCTATCTGCCCTGGCGATTGTTCGAATGGTGGTTCGCATATGAGGCCTACGCGCCCGAGATATTTGAGGAGGGCGGGGCCATCGCGGCGGTTGGCGGCATTGCGGGCGCGCTGTTTGCAATCGTCAATTCGGTGTGGCGGGCGCGGCAAAACCAGCTGGTCACGACCTACGGCTCCGCGCGTTGGGCAAAGGTGAAGGAAATCCGCGCTGCGGGTCTGTTCGCAGGCAAGGGTGTGTTTCTCGGACGTTTTGAAGATCACTATCTGCGTCACGACGGACCCGAGCACGTCATGTGCTTCGCGCCGACCCGGTCGGGCAAGGGCGTGGGGCTCGTGCTTCCGACGTTGCTGTCCTGGACTTCATCCGCGGTCGTGCATGATATCAAGGGCGAAAACTGGGAGCTGACCTCCGGCTGGCGCTCGACCTTCTCGCATTGCCTGCTCTTCAATCCGACCGATCCAGCAAGCGCGCGCTACAATCCATTGCTGGAGGTCCGCAAGGGTGTGGCCGAAGTCCGCGATGTCCAGAACATTGCCGATATCCTGGTCGACCCGGAAGGGGCACTGGAGCGCCGAAGCCACTGGGAGAAGACCAGCCACTCGCTGCTGGTCGGCGTCATCCTTCATGTACTCTATTCAGAGCAACAAAAGACGCTGACCCGCGTTACCGAGATCCTCGCTGATCCAGCGCAGTCCTTCGAGAAGACGCTGCGGATCATGCTGGCCACCAACCACCTCGGAACCGAGGCCGATCCCAAGGTTCATCCGGTCGTCGCGGCCACCGCGCGGGAGCTCCTCAACAAATCTGATAACGAGCGTTCCGGTGTGTTGTCGACCGCCGTGAGTTTCCTTGCCCTCTATCGCGATCCGGTTGTGAGCCGCAATACCGAGAGCTGCGACTGGCGCATCGCCGACCTCGTCACGGCGGATAAGCCGGTCACGCTGTATCTGGTCGTGCCGCCGTCAGACATCAGTCGCACCAAGCCGCTGATCCGGCTGATCCTCAATCAGATCGGCCGCCGGTTGACCGAGTCCTTGAACATCAAGGCAGGCGAGGCGAAGCATCGCCAACTTCTCCTGATGCTGGATGAGTTTCCGGCTCTCGGGAGACTCGACTTCTTCGAAAGCGCGCTCGCCTTCATGGCCGGTTACGGCATCCGCGCCTATCTGATCGCCCAATCGCTGAACCAGATCGCAAAGGCCTATGGCGAGAACAACGCGATCCTGGACAATTGCCACGTCCGCATCGCCTTTGCGGCAAATGATGAGCGCACCGCCAAGCGCATTTCGGATGCACTCGGCACCGCGACCGAGCTACGGGCTCAAAGGAACTATGCCGGTCACCGGCTCGCCCCCTGGCTTGGCCATGTCATGGTGAGCCGCCAGGAAACCGCCCGGCCGCTGCTCACTCCGGGCGAAGTGATGCAGTTGCCATCCGACCAGGCCATTGTGCTCGTCTCGGGGCTGGCGCCGGTTCGGGCTCGCAAGCTCAGGCACTATGAGGATGCGAATTTTGTAACGCGCTTGCATCCGTCGCCGCGCCTCGATGCCGGTGAATGCCGCGACCGTCCGGCACCGCGTCCCAACGACTGGGATCGCCAGATCCGGGCCGTTGATCTTCGATTGGCAACGCTTCCGTACCGAGACCTCATGCAGGCATCGACGGAGGAGGGCGGGCTCAGACAGCAGCTACCGCTGTTTGAGGAAGCCGATCCTCGAGCCGAGGCGGCGCGGTTTGCCGAGGAGCGGCTGCTCGACGACGAGGCAGATGTCGCGGCAGATCGCAACCAGATGCAACGCGCGGCAAGCGCCTCCGGCACCATCCGCAGCGCGCACGCGGTCACGCGCGATGACGACGATCTTCTTCCCGCATTCTGAGGGCACTCCCAATGAAACCAAAACTGTCCGCCTATGTCTCCGACAGCGTGGCGCAGCGGCTCGAACTGGCAGCCAGACGGCCCGGCACCAACAAGTCGGCCATCGTCGACGCCGCCCTTGATCGTTTCCTCAATCCGGAACGGGACGCGAGCGGTGACGCAGCCCTTCTGCGCAGGCTTGACCGCATGAACCGGCTGCTTGATCGAGCGGAGCGTGATCTCTCGATCATGGCGGAAACCATCGCGCTCTTCGTTCGCTACTACCTGACAATCACGCCGCCGTTGCCCACCGGAGACCAGGACGCCGCTCGCGCGTTAGGGCGCGAGCGGTTCGAGATGTTCGTCGCGCAAGTCGGCAAGCGTATCGCTTCCGGCGGCCGGCTGGTGGCCGACGTCATGGAACAGGTCTCGACGTCAAATCCGGACCTGTTCATGCGGCATCTGGAGGAGGGCGCGCCGCTCGGCGGCGGTGAGGGACAGAGTTTGACCGAATCCCGCCAGCACCATGCGGCAGGTCAGCAGCCGGGGCCATCTCCGGCTGGGCGAGAGGAGGCCGGCCATGTCTGACCTTCTCTCGCCCGAAACCCGCGAGCGCCGCCGCGGCATGTTGCGGACCGCGTTGGGGCCGGCGATCGCGCTGGCCCTGGAGGAGGCCGAAGTTGTCGAGGTGATCGTCAACCCCGATGGCAGGCTGTGGCTCGAGCGGCACCGCGCGGGACGGGCTGATACCGGTGTCATTCTGACGCCGCAGGAGTCGGAGCGGATCATCCGTTTGGTCGCGAGTCATGTCCGGGCCGAGGCAAGTGCATCGTACCCGATCATCTCGGCCGAGCTTCCCGAAACGGGCGAGAGGTTCGAGGGCGTCCTGCCGCCGGTCTCGCTCGCGCCGTGTTTTGCCATCCGCAAGCCTGCAACGACGACGTTTCTCCTGTCCGATTATGTCAGGGCGCAGATTGCCTCGCCCGCGATGGCCAAGGTGTTGGCGTCAGCGGTCATCGAAGGCCGTAGCATCCTGGTTGCGGGCGGCACCGGATCGGGGAAGACGACGCTAGCCAATGCGCTCCTGGCGGAGATTGCGCGCCTCGATGAGCGAATCGTCATCATCGAGGACACGCGCGAGCTGCGCTGCGAGGCCAAGGATGTGGTGACGCTCCGCACCAAGCCCGGCGTTGCGAGCCTCGCAGATCTCGTGCGTTCCACGCTTCGCCTTCGTCCTGATCGCATCATTGTCGGCGAGGTGAGGGGCGCCGAGGCTCTCGACATGCTGAAGGCCTGGAATACAGGCCATCCCGGTGGGATCGCTACCGTTCACGCCAACTCGGCGCGCGCGGCGCTCTACCGGATCGAGCAGTTGATCCAGGAAGCCGTGGCCACCGTGCCGCGTCGGCTCATCGCCGAGGCGATCGACCTGGTCGTGTTCATCAGGGGGCGGGGTCCCGCGCGCCGGATCGAGGCGATCGCCGACCTCAAGGGTCTTGATCCTGCCGGCGATTACCTCCTGGAGACGCCGCCCGGTCTCCCAAACGCCTCCCATCGTCCCTGATCCGCACGGAGAGTACGACATGCCTTGTTTGTTTGGTTCAACGGCGCGCTTCTGCTGTCATCGCGCTTGCAAGCACTTCCTCATCGAGCTTGGAGCAGGCGTCGCCTACATGGTTCTCACCGCTCCGGCCGTCCGCGCGGCAGGCTCAGGCATGCCGTGGGAGGCGCCGCTCGAGCGCATTCTGGAGTCGGTGCAGGGACCGGTCGCGAAGATCGTCGCTGTCATCATCATCACGGTGACCGGCATTTCGCTTGCCTTCGGCGACACCTCGGGTGGCTTCCGCAAGATGGTCCAGGTCGTCTTTGGCCTCTCCATCGCGTTTGCGGCGAGCTCCTTCTTCCTGTCGTTCTTCTCGTTCGGCGGTGGAGCGCTGATCTGATGCGTCCGGATGGCTTCGAACTCGTGCTTCACCGCTCGTTGACCGAGCCCATTCTGATCGGTGGTGCGCCGCGCTCTGCGGCCATCCTGATCGGCACCCTGTCGGCCGTGCTGGCGCTTGGCCTGCGGCTCTGGCTCGCGGGCCTCGTGCTCTGGGTCGTCGGGCACACCGTCGCGGTCTGGCTTGCCAAGCGCGATCCCGCCTTTGTCGAGGTCGCAATCCGTCACACCAAGCACAAGGCTTCGCTCGCATGCTGAACTTGAAGGAATTCCGCGGCGATGCGTACCGGCTGGCGGACTGGCTGCCTTGGGTCTGCCTGATCGCTCCAGGTGTCATCCTGAACAAGGATGGTAGCTTCCAGCGCACGATCCGCTACCGCGGACCGGACCTCGACAGCGCGACCGAGGCCGAACTCATGAGCGTCGCGTCGCGCGTCAACAACGTTCTGAAGCGTTTCGGGTCCGGCTGGGCACTCTTCTTTGACGCCACTCGCATCCCGGCCTCGGAATATCCTCGGTCCGAGTTTCCGGATGCGGTATCCTGGCTGGTTGACGAGGAGCGCCGCGCCGCGTTTGCGGGTGCCGCCGGGGCGACATGGGAGGATCCGTCACGCCCCGGCGGGCAGCACTTTGAGAGCGTGCTGCACCTGACCTTGATGTACCTGCCGCCGGCCGAGAGGGTCTCGCGTCTCGAGAGCCTGTTCCTCGAGCGTCCGAGGCAGAAGGATCTGCGAGTCCGAAGGAACCGGTCTGCTCGTCGCGGTCCTCTGGTCAGTGACGCTGAGCGAGGGAAAGAACCGGCAGAAGCCAACATCCGTGACACCCAGATCAAGGGCCAGAACGCAGAGCGGAGCGAGCATGGCTATCGCGAACACCTCCAGCAGTTCGTCCAGGAAACCGACCGGGCAATCGATCTCCTATCGTCGGTCCTACCGGAGATCTGGCCCCTCAACGATACGGAGACGCTCACCTATCTTCATAGCTGTGTCTCGACCAAGCGTCATCCGGTCAGCGTGCCCGAGATTCCGGCCTATCTCGATTGTTTCTTGAGCGATGAGCCGCTGACCGGGGGATTGTCGCCGGCAATCGGGCGCAGCCATCTTCGCGCGCTGACCGTCCTTGGGTTCCCGCACATTACCTTTCCCGGATTGCTGGACGAACTGAACCGGCTTGGTGTTGCTTATCGCTGGGCAACGCGATTTCTGCCGCTCGACCGCACCCAGGCCAATGCCGCGCTGTCGCGTTACCGGCGGCAATGGTTTGCAAAGCGGAAGTCGCTCGCCGCGATCCTGAAAGAGGTCATGTTCAACGAGCAAGCGGCGCTACTCGATACCGACGCCAGTAACAAGGCGCTCGACGCGGACGCCGCGCTTTCCGAGCTCGGCGATGATCTGGTTTCCTTCGGCTACATCACGACGACGGTCACCGTAAGTGACGAGGACTCGCATCAAGCAGACGAGAAGATCCGTGCGGTCGAACGAGTGATCAACAACCGCGGATTCACGACCATCCGCGAGAGCGTCAATGCGGTCGAGGCCTGGCTCGGTGGTCTGCCGGGACAAGCCTATGCCAACATCCGCCAGCCCATCGTACATACCCTGAACCTCGCCCATATGTGCCCACTGTCGGCGGTCTGGGCCGGACCCGAACGGTGCGAGCACCTCGATGGGCCGCCGCTTCTGATCGCCAAGACCAAAGGGGCAACCCCGTTCCGGCTCTCGCTCTATGCCGGCGATGTTGGGCATTCGATCGTCGTCGGGCCAACTGGCGCCGGCAAGTCTGTGCTGCTCTCGATGCTGGCCTTGCAGTTTCGACGCTACCCGAATGCCCAACTAATTACCTTCGACAAAGGCCGCTCCGCGCGCACCACAACGCTTGCCCTCTCGGGTGTGTGGTACGAGCTCGGGGCCAAGGGCGGCATCGCGTTTCAGCCCCTGAAGGATGTTGCCGAGGAGGGGCCGCGGCTTTGGGCGCTCGATTGGCTTTGTGGCGTGCTGGCCCATGAGCGGGTGACCATGACGCCGGAGCTCAAGGAGACCATCTGGTCGGCGCTCACGAGCCTCGGTACTGCGCCCGTGCCCCAGCGCACGATAACCGGGCTCGTCGCCTTGCTCGCCCGGGATGCCCTGCGTCAGGCGCTCCAGCCTTATACGCTGGAGGGACCGTACGGCCGCTTCCTCGATGCGGATGCCGATCATCTTTCGAGCGCCGATGTTGTGACCTTCGAGATGGAAGAGCTGATGGCGCTGCCGCACTTGGTCGCGCCTGTGCTCACTTATCTCTTCCACGCCCTGGAGGCGCGTTTCGATGGGCGGCCGACCCTGCTCGTGCTCGACGAAGCCTGGGTTTTCCTCGACGACCCGTTGTTCTCGAACCGGATTCGTGAGTGGCTGAAGACACTGCGCAAGAAGAACGTGGCGGTGATCTTTGCCACGCAGTCGCTTGCCGATATCGCGGACAGCGAAATCGCCCCCGCGATCATCGAATCCTGTCCGAGCAGGATCTTCCTGCCAAATTCTCGTGCTCTTGAGCCGACCCAGACCGAGACCTATCGACGCTTCGGCCTGAACGACACCCAGGTCCGCCTGATCGCCGAAGCCTTTCCCAAGCGCGACTACTATCTGCAGTCCCGCGCCGGCAACCGCATGTTCGAGCTTGGCCTTGGACCAGTCGCGCTTGCCTTCGTGGGGGCGTCCTCGCCAGCGGACCAGCGCGTCATTGACGCGGTCCTGAGCCGTACCGGGCCGCACCAATTCGGGGAGCGCTATCTCACCGAACGCGGCCTGCATTGGGCCGCCAACCTGATCAGCACTTTCGAGCAAGCCCACAAGGTCTGACCTCAACACAAATCCCTGGAGTCCTTCATGATGGAACGTCTCGGCCGCATGCTCACCGGTACAACCGTAAGGATTATCATGACAACGATGCTATCGTTCGTCATCGCCGTGAACGGGTCGCGGCGGCTCGGGGCGTTCGATATAGTGTTCGATCCTACGAACTACGGCCAGAATCTCCTGACCGCCGCGCGTGCGCTTGAGCAGATCAATAATCAGGTGAGGAGCCTGGAAAACCAGGCGCAGTCGCTGCTCAATCAAGCCAGGCACCTCGCGAGTCTCCCCACCAGCGTCGTCGGTCAGCTGACATCGACGATCCATCAGATGAACGGTCTGATCAGTCAGGCAAAGAACATCTCGTTTGATGTTCAGACGACGCAGCAGGACTTTCAGCGGCTCTATCCCCGGCAATACGCGGCGGCGATCTCGTCCGACAAATTGGTTCAGGACGCGACTGCACGATGGGACAACAGTTACGACGGGCTGAAGCAGTCACTCACCGTTCAATCGGCCATCGTCAGTGGCTTGGATCAGGACGGCCAGACCCTGCGGACCCTGATGGCCAGGTCGTCAGCTGCCGTCGGCTCCCTGCAGGCTCAGCAGTCGGGGAACGAGCTTCTTGCCCTGCAGATCAAGCAGTCGCTGCAGGCTCAGGCATTGATGGCAACGCAGGCTCGCGCAGAAACGTTGCGGGCCGCCGAGCAGCAGGCTTCGGCCGCTGCCGCAAAGGAGCGGTTCATCCGCTTCATTGGCGACGACCATGCCTACGCTGGCGGCAAGTAGGCGAGGGCACCATGGCTGACCTTTCCGTCATTGACCGCTTTACCGAGACCTTCTCCCGCTACATCGATTCCGGATTTGGTCTTCTGTCTGGCGAAGTCTCGTTCCTCAGTTCGACCCTGATCGGCATCGACCTGACGCTAGCGGGGCTTGCCTGGAGCACACGTGGCGATGACCAGATCCTGGTCACGCTGGCCAAGAAGGTGCTCTATGTCGGCGCCTTCGCGTTCATCATCGGCAACTTCAAAAGCCTTGCGGACATCATCTTTGCGTCGTTCTCTGGCATCGGATTGAAGGCCGCTGGCGGGAGCTTAAGCGCTTCCGACCTGGCGCGGCCGGGCTTTGTTGCGGCTGCCGGATTCACGGCGGCACATCCGCTGCTGGAGGAGACCGCCCAGTTCACGGGCTTCGACGTCCTGACTAACCTGCCAACCATCCTGACCCTGCTGTTCTGCTGGATCCTGATCGTGCTTGCGTTCTTCGTGCTCTCGGTGCAGCTCTTTGTGACGCTGATTGAGTTCAAACTGACGACGCTGGCAAGCTTTATCCTGGTGCCGTTCGCGTTGTGGAGGAAGACCGCCTTCCTCGCGGAAAAGACCCTCGGTAGCGTCGTAGCGTCGGGCGTGAAGGTGATGGTTCTCGCGATCATCATCGGCATCGGATCGACCATCTTCGGTCAGCTTGCGGGAACGCTGATCCGGCCGATCGACATTGCCTCAGCCATGAGCCTGCTGCTAGCGGCGCTCTCGCTGCTCGGCCTCGGCATCTTTGGTCCCGGGATCGCAGCGGGCCTGGTCTCAGGCGCCCCTCAACTGGGAGCCGGAGCGGCAGCCGGGACGGTGGCGGGTGCAGCAGCGGTCGCGATCGGCGGCGGAGCGGCGGCCGTCGGCGGTCTGCGCTTAGCAGCGGGCGGTTCAATGGCTGCCGTTCGATCCGCGGCATCGCTCACGGGGGCATCTTCGGCCGCGGGCGCGCCAGCGCGGGCTTTCGCCATCGATCAGGTCTCCAGCGGTAGTGCTGGAGGTACTGCTGGGCCAGGTCGCGCAGCGGCCTCGTCGGCGCGGGGACACGCGCGGGAAGCGGCACAAGTCGCCGCTCATACCCTGAAGGAAGGTGACAAAGGCGGACATTCGTCGGGCCCGAAACTGGAAGGAGAGTAGGAGATGGCATCTCACCCGTTTCAGCGCGTGTCGGTTCGCTATGGCGAGACGCCGGAGCCGGTCACGCCCTATCAGAAGGCAGCCCAGGTCTGGGACGAGCGGTTGGGCTCCGCTCGTGTTCAGGCGAGTAACTGGCGCCTCGCTGCGCTGGCAGCCATCGGCCTGTCCGGCGTGCTTGGATTGACGATCTTTACCGAGATCGCTCGCTCGGGTGTCGTTCCCTACGTGGTCGAGGTCGATCGGCTCGGTGAAGTCCGAGCCGTCGGACCGGCGATCGAAGCCTACCAGCCGTCAGACGCGCAGATAGCGCACTTTCTTGCGCGCTTCATCGAGAACGTGCGCTCGCTTTCGATGGATCCGGTCATTGTCCGGGCAAACTGGCTGCGTGCCTACGACTTCGTCACCGATCGCGGCGCACAGGCGTTGAACGACTACGCTCGGGAAACCGATCCGTTCACCAAGATCGGGTCCAAGACCGTGACCGCAGAAGTCACCTCCGTGGTGCGCGCGTCCGGCGACAGCTTCGAGGTCCGCTGGAAGGAAAACGCCTACGAGAACGGCGCGATCGCAAAGACCGAACGCTTCACGGGTCTTGTCACCACGGTTCTCAAGCCGCCCGCAGATGCCGAAACGCTGCGCAAAAACCCTCTCGGACTCTACGTCCATTCGCTCAACTGGTCGCGCGACCTTATTGGAGATGCCAAATGAACACTGTTGCCTTCAATAAGCTCGCGTCGACCAGCGTCCTGGCCTTGTCGATTGCACTCTGTGGCTGCGCCACCAAGCTCAACCTTGAAGCGCCCTATGATGAGATGAGCTTCGAAAAGGCGCTCCCGGAGACCGACCCGCCGGCGCCGATACAAGTGGTCGAAACACCGAAGGTCTTGCCTTTGCCGGGTCAATTGAAGCCCGTTCCGGCAAAGGCGGGTAAGGAGGAAAAGCTCCCGCCGGAACAGGCGGTCGCCAAGGCCAACAAGGCGGCGAGGATGGAGCCAACGCGTGCCGGATATATCAACGCCATTCAGGTCTACCCCTGGACGGAAGGCGCACTCTACCGGCTCTATGCAAGCCCGGAAAAAGTCTCGACCATCGGGCTTCAACCGGGCGAAGAACTGGTGGACGTCTCCACCGGCGATACGGTGCGCTGGGTGGTCGGCGATACTTCGAGTGGACAAGGCAACTCCCGGCGGGTGCACATCCTGGTCAAGCCGACGCTGCCGGATATCCAGACAAACCTCGTCGTGCTGACGGACCGGCGGGCCTACCACCTCGAGCTCGTCTCGACCAAGCAGACCTATATGGCGTCGATCTCCTGGACTTATCCGACAGACACGCTTGTAGCGCTCCACAAGCAGAACGTCGCCGCTCAGGAAAGCGAGCAGCGGATCGCCGATCGCGGGGTACGCCTCGACAACCTGAATTTCCGGTATCGCATTGAAGGAGACGATCCACCCTGGCGGCCGGTGCGTGCATTCGACGACGGTCGCAAGGTCTATATCCAGATGCCGTCCGGTCTCTCACAAGGGGAGGCGCCACCCTTATTCGTTGCCGGCGCCGATGGCCGGCCGAACCTCGTCAACTACCGGGTTCGAGGTTCCTACTACATCGTCGACCGGATGTTCGGTGTCGCTGAGCTCCGCCTTGGTGAAGATCCCCAGCGCATCGTCCGGATCATTCGTATTGACGCGCGTCCCGTATCGCAGAGCTTCAGCAGCACGGGGAATGCCTCATGACGACGGGGTTCGACCGGGATCCTGAGCCGCTTGAACTACGAGCACGTCCGCGGCCAGTTCGGCGGCTCAACAGGCGCGCCCTCATGACCGGCTGCGCGATCGCCGCGTTGTTGATTGCCGGAGCGACGCTCGTGGCGCTCCGACCGCAGTCCTTCAAGCAGTCGGTGCGGACGGAGCTCTTTAATACTGACCGCAAGCAGACCGCCGAGGGGTTGAGCAGGCTGCCAAAGTCCTACGAGGAACTGTCGCCATCGATCCCGCGGCTTGGACCGCCGTCGCCGGGGGACGTCGGGCGGGCATTCGTCGAAAACGAGAAGAAGGCCGGTGTGGCGTCGGATACGGGCTTCCGGACCAACCCGGAAGAAGACGCCGAACGGGCCGAGCGGATCCGGCAGACCCGGATCGCCCAGCAGGCAAAGGAGTCAGGATTGTTCTTCCGCCTGTCGGAGAAGCAGGACAGGCGAAGGCAGGCAAGCATGACCGAAGTGGCAGCTGCCGCCCCATCTGCGTTCCGGCCATCAACCACCGATACGGGACCATCAGCCGCCGAACTCGCCAAGACAGCGCAGGCGATGGTCGATCGATCCAGTGAGATCGTTCCTTCGTCGCAAGCACGGAAGCTCGCCTTTGTGGGAACGAAAGCTGACACGGAGACCACCAATCCGCATACGCTGAAACCTGCACCATCGACCTATGCAGTCATGGCCGGGTCGATCATTCCGGCTAGCCTAGTTACGGGGCTCAATTCGGATCTGCCTGGAGCGACCATCGGCCAGGTCACAGAGAACATTTTTGATACGGTTTCTGGCGAACACCTTCTTATCCCGCAAGGTGCGCGACTCGTGGGCAAATACGACAGTATCGTCGCCTTTGGCCAGAAGCGGGCGCTCGTCGTTTGGACGCGGCTGATCTTGCCCAACGGAAATTCGATCGTGATCGAGAATCTTCCGGCTACCGATGTCGCAGGCTATGCCGGGCTCGAGGATGAGGTGGACTTCCACACTTGGCAGTTGCTCAAGGGTGTGGCTTTGGCGACGTTGATCGGGGTGGGGACCCAGCTGTCAATCGGCAACGACGAGAGCGATCTTGTGAAGGCGCTGCGGGAAAGCACGCAGCAAACGACCAATCGTGCCGGCCAGCGCCTGGTCGAGCGCGAGCTCGACGTACAGCCGACGATCACGGTGCGGCCGGGTTGGCCACTGCGGGTGATTGTTTCGAAGGATCTGGTGCTGAAGCCATACCAAGATGTTCAGACGGTCACGAAAGGCAGGTAACGGATGAAGCTTGCGAAGCTGCCTGATCGGACGCCCGTTAAGATGAGTGTCATGCTGCCGCCAAGCCTTGCCAAGCGGCTAAGCGAATACGCTGATTTCTACGCTGAGACTTACGAAAACCGAGAAGACGTCGCAGAGTTGATACCGTTCATGCTAGCAGCATTCCTTGATAGCGACGCAGCATTTAGAAAGATGAAGGTCGGCGGGACCAGCTCTTCGTCGAGCAATGAGTAGCCACCGCCGTTATCTGCTTGCTTTTGGGTGGCTATGAAGCTGCTAGTGTCTTGATGAATTCCTCTAGAGTCGGCTGCGGCGACGTCTGTAGCTTGTGGAGCTCTTCTGGTTTCAGCTTCGTATAGCGCCGCAGCGTCCGCCAATCCTTGTGACCAGTCACTAGCGCGACTTTCTCGATCGGTAGTCCTGCTTCGAAGAGTCGACTGGTGCCCTCGTGCCGCAGATCATGAAAATGCAAATCCTCGATCTTCAACTTATCGCAGGCCCGCGTGAATGACGCGCTAATTGAGCGATGGTTGTACGGGAATACGCGACCTTGACCCCTGGTGACGATGCGTTGCTGGAGCAGGATCTCCCAGGCATCATAGCCAGTCAGATTAAGAAGCGGGACTTTCTGATCATTGCCATCTTTCTTTCGCGGGTCTTTCCGATCGATGATCGTGAGAACCCGCGTTTTCATATCGACGTGGGGCCAGTCGGGTCGACAAATCTCCTCTTGCCGCATTGTGGTTGCGACCGCGTAGCGAACGATGCGCCCCATCGGAATGACCTGTCGCGGGTTCGTCTCGAAGTAGTCGATGAGCTCGTCGAGTTCATCCTGGGTGGGACGTCGATCTCGCTCATCCGACTTTCCGACGAGACCCAGATGCTTCAACGCGAAGCGCGCCAGGCGAACCCCCTCGGCAGAAACTTCGATGCCGTGAACGGCCGCCGCGTGTGTCGCGATGGTCCTGATGAACGACATATCGACCGAAAGAGTCGCGGGGCCAGCACCTTCCTTTGCGCGTTTTCGCCCGTAATCGATCAGTCGCTCCCGGTTGAGCCGGGTTAATTTGACGGATCCGAGGTCCTCCTTCAGTGCCTCCAGGACGGCCGCCTTGGAACGCCGAGGAGGACGTCCGACTTCGTGCATATCCTCGAGATGAAGGTCAATGATGTCGCCGAAGGTTTGGGCTTTTACGGCGGCGCGCGGTTTAGGTGACCCACTGCGGTCGATGTTGCGCTCCATGTCGAGCGCCCATTCTTCGCCATCCTTGCGGCGGCGGAAGGTCTCTGCCACATATCGGGTCTTGCGGCGGACCTGGACCCGCCAGTTCCCTGACGGCAACTGAGTGAAGCTGGCCACGGCCGTGTGCACTCCCCAAATCGTGTGCGCTACGTGTGCACTGACAGGTCAAAACGGGTACAAACGTGTGCAAATTCGGCTAGCTTGAGGCGCACATGTTCATGGTTCTTCCTATTGAAGACTAAGGTAAATAATTGAAATCGCAAGACTATCGCTTTTCTGTGGCCCCGATGATGGATTGGACCGACCGGCATTGCCGGGTCTTCCATCGCCTGATGTCGCGGCGGGCGCGGCTCTATACGGAGATGCTGACCACCGGTGCCGTGATCCACGGCGATCGGGCGCGGCTGCTCGGCTTCGATGTCAGCGAGCATCCGGTGGCGCTGCAACTCGGTGGTTCCGATCCGCGCGATCTGGCGACCGCCGCGCAGATCGGCGAGGATTTTGGCTATGACGAGATCAACCTCAATGTCGGCTGTCCCTCCGACCGGGTGAAGGACGGCCGCTTCGGCGCCTGCTTGATGGCGGAGCCCGCGCTGGTCGCCGAAGGCGTTGCGGCGATGAAGCGCGCGGTGAAAATTCCTGTCACGGTGAAGTGCCGGATCGGCATCGACGACCAGGATCCGGAAGTTGCGCTCGATACGCTGGCGCGCGGGGTGATCGCCGCGGGCGCCGATGTGCTGGTCGTGCACGCGCGCAAGGCCTGGCTCAACGGGTTGTCGCCGAAGGAGAACCGCGACATCCCGCCGCTCGACTACGATCGCGTCTATCGTCTCAAGGCGGCGCTGGGAGATGTGCCCATCATCATCAACGGCGGCATCACGGGCCTCGCTGAAGCGAAGCAGCATCTGGCGCATGTCGATGGCGTGATGCTGGGGCGGGCGGCGTATCAGGAGCCGTGGCGGTTGCTTACCGTAGATTCCGAGCTGTTCGGCGAGACGTCGCCGCACGCGACGATGAAGGACGTGTTCGCAGCGATGCTGCCCTATATCGAGCGGCAACTGGCCGAAGGCACGCGGCTGCATTCGATCACGCGCCATTTCGTCGGCGCCTTCCATGGCGTCCCCGGCGCGCGTGCGTTCCGCAGGCACCTTGCGGAGAACGGCGTTCGGCCGGGCGCTGATATCAACGTGCTGTGCGATGCGATCGCGCTGGTCGACGATCGCGCACGCACGGCGGTGGCGGCCTGACGCGACGGACTACGGCTTGCGCTGACGCCGCATGACGTCTTGTGCCACCTTCAGGAAGTTGAAGAGGTGCGGCATCCGGTTGTCGCGCCGGTAGTTCAGCGACAGCGCGGTCCCCGGATTGTGTCCCTCATAGGCGCGGTAGGCGACGCCGGGGCGTTCGGCCTGCGAGACCGATTTCGGCACCAGCGCGATGCCGACGCCAACCGACACCAGGCTGATCGCGGTCTGATAATCCTGCGCCAGCACCTGCGATTTCGGAATGAAGCCTTCTTCGAGGCAGATGTTGAGGATGTGGTCGGCGAAGCTCGGGCGCGGCTTGCGCGGGTAGAGCACGAACGTCTCGGCCTTCAATGCCGAAAGCCGCGTGACCTGCTGCTCGAGCAGCGGCGAAGTGTCTGATAGTGCGAGGATCAGCGGCTCCTGCAGCAACGGCTCCGACTTCAATTCCTCGTCTTCGAGCGAGGGCCGCGCGACGGCGATATCGATCTCGCGCTGGATCACCGCGCGCTTCTGCTCGGCATTGTTCATCGCCGACAGCGCGAGCTCGACATCGGGATAGGCCGAACGAAACGCCTTGATCACGTTCGGCAGCACGCCATAGGTCGCCGATCCGACGAAGGCGACGCGCAGGTGCCCCGAAAAGCCTTCTCCGATCCGCTTGATCTCGCGATGGGTGCGGTCGAGCCGCTCCAGCACGTCGCGCGCACGCTCCAGTAGAACGCTGCCGGCCTGGGTCAGCCGGATCTGGCTTCGACTCCGGTCGATCAGCATGACGCCGAGATCGCTTTCGAGCTGCGCGATCTGCCGGCTCAGCGGCGGCTGGGCGATCGCAAGCCGCGAGGCGGCACGGCCGAAATGCAATTCCTCGGCGACGGCGACGAAATAGACCAGCCGCCTGAGGTCCATGACATCGTCGCGCTCGGTCACGGTCAGCCGGACATCTGTTCGCACACTTCCGGAGAAGCTGCGGAAAAGGCCTGCCGGGTTCGATACCGATTGGTCATCAGCGCATGATCGAGATGGGTCCAGCGCGAAGACTGGGCATGGGTCCCGGGATTGTCAATTGTCCGAGGGAACGACGCCATCCCGGCTAGTCCTTCCGGGCGAAGGCGCGGATCTTGTCCTCGTCGATCTCGACGCCAAGGCCGGGTCCGTCCGGGACGCAGATCTCGAATTCGTCGAATTTGATCGGATTGACGACCAGGTCTTCCACCAGAATCCGCGGACCGAAATGCTCGGTGCCCCATTCGAGCCTGGGCAGGGTGGCGAATGCGGCGAGATGCGCGGCAGCGCCGATGCTGCTTTCCAGCAGGCAGCCGCCATAGAGCTCGAGGCCGTGCGCGCCGGCAACCGCGGCGGCACGCTTGATCTCGAACAGGCCGCCGCTCTTCACGAGCTTCAGCGAGTAGACGCTGCCGCAACCCATCGTGGCGACGCGGGCGATCTCCTCCTTGGTGAAGGCGGCTTCGTCGACCAGCAGCGGGATCGATGTGCGCGCCGCGACACGCGCCATGGCTTCCAGCTGTTGTGCCGACACCGGCTGTTCGATCAAGGCGACGTCCAGTTCTTCAAGCGCGGGTATGAAGCGGATGCATTCGGCCTCGGTCCAGCCCTGGTTGACATCGACGATCAGGCGCACCTCGTCGCCGAGGCCGGCACGCAGCGTCTGCAACCGCTTCAAATCCGCCTGCGGGCGGTTGAAGCCGAACTTGATCTTGAACTGACGGTGTTCGCGGCGCCGCAGCTTCTCTCTTGCTTCCTCGAGCTCCTGGCCGCTGTCGCCCGAGGCCAGCGCCCAGATCACTTCCATGCGCTGGCGCACGGCGCCGCCGAGCAGCGCGCTGGCGGGAAGGCCCAGCGTCTTGCCGGCGGCGTCGAGCAGGGCGGATTCGATTGCGCCCTTGGCCGCGAAATTGCGGGTGGCGGCCTTGCTCATGCGCAAGGCGTTGGCCTCGAAGGTGAGGGCAGGCTGCCCAAGCAGCGCCGGCGCCAGATAGTTCGTGACCGCGGCCTTGATCGATTCCACGCTCTCCTCGGCCCAGCGCGGTCCGCCGAGCGTCGAGGCTTCGCCAATCCCCGTCACGCCGTTGTCGAGCAGCACGCGCACCAGCACGTAACCCTGATGGGTGACCTCCGTGTTCGACAGCTTGTGCCGCCGGCGGGTCGGCGCCTCCACGATGGTGGCACGGATGCTGCGGATCGCAGTGTCCTTCGCGAGCGGCTGCACTTGCTCCAGGGGCTCGGCGATTTCGATCACGGCACGGCTCATAAGTCCTCACAGGTCGGTTCAAGATGAGCCCGCCGGGCCTTCGAGGTCCGGCGGGCCTGGTTCGTATCACTCGGCCGCGACGAGCCGCTCGACCGCCGCCTTCTTGAGCTTGAAGTCGAAGGCGAGAACGAGATCGGTGTCGGCGCCGGCGGGCGCCTTGGCGAACGTGCCGATCAGGCTCTGCTTCACGGCGAACACCGAGTCGTTGTCGAGATACTTGGTCTCGGAATCGTAGATCTGCGAGATCAGCGATTGATAGCCGTCCTTGGAGAGCATGAAGTGGATGTGGCCCGGACGCCAGGGATGATGGCCCATATACTTCAGGAGCTCGCCGCCGGCGCCGTCATAGGGGATCGGGTAGGGCTCGGGACGCAGCGCCACGAAGGCATATTCGCCGTTGGCATCGGTCGTGAACCGGCCGCGCAAATTGTACGCCGGCTGCTCGGGGTCTTGCAGATCGTAGAGTCCGTTCGGCGCGTCTTCCCAGACGTCGATGGTGACGCCCTCGATCGGCCGTCCGGCGGTGTCGCTGATGCGCCCGCTGACCCCCACGGTCTGCGCATTGTCGAACGTCTTCTTGATGATGGAGGCGCCCTTCGGCAGCACCGGCGGGTTTTCCCGGTAGAATGGCCCGAGCACGGTGGATTCGCTTTCGCCGTCGGTGACCCGGTGGTCGAGCATGTCGACCAGCACCTCGACGCCGAGAATGTCAGCGATCAGGATGAACTCGTTGCGCTTCTCGTCCGAGATGTCGCCGGCGCGGCGCAGGAATTCGCAGGCGGCAAACCATTCGGCGAAGGTCAGGTCGACCTCCTTGCAGAAGGCGTGCATGTGACGGATCAGGCTCGTCATGATCTGGCGGTTGCGATCCGGGATGTCCGGTGAGAGCGCGGCGATCACGTGGTCGGTGATGGTGTCCTTGTTGACGTTCAGCATGGTCGTTTCCTCCTTTTCTTGCAGTTTTGATCAAACTTGCATCCCCGGTTTCGGGAATCTCGGGCGGTGGCTTCACCAGACGAATTCGTAAGCAGCATTCTCCAGCATCGCGGGCGCAGGGTGCGGGTCGGCAAGGCCGCCGAAGCGGCCGCGGAAGAACAGCAGAGGTCGCTTGCTCGGCTGCAGCGACATCTCGCGGACGTGGCCGAGGAAGATGGTATGGTCTCCGGCGATGATCTCGTCGGCGAGATCGGTCACGAAATACGCCGCCGCATTGGCGATGACCGGCAGCTCATTGCGCCGCTCGAACACGTCGCGGAGGTCGAGCTTGGGCTTGCCGGCGAAATGCCAGGCGAGATCTTCCATCCCCTCGGCGAGCACGCTGACTGCAAAGCGGCCGGTGGTCTGGATGTTGCAAAGCATCTTCGCACTTTTCGCGATCGAGATCGCGACCAGCGGCGGATCGAGCGAGACCGACATGAAGGCATTCGCCGTCATGCCGTGATCGCGTCCCTCGCAATGCGTGGTGATGATGGTGACGCCGGTGCCGAACTGGCCACAGGCATTGCGCAGCTCGCGCGGATCGATGGCGGTCATTGGTTGATGACCTCGAGTTGGGCCAAACCGGATCGGCTGGCCGATGGCGCGGTCACGATGCCTCGCCAGTTTTCCAGCGCTGACGCCGCGGCGGCAAGACCGGATTGCCGCAGCGAGCGGATCCGGCTGCTGGAGACGATCTCGCCATTGCCGCAGCGCACCGGCGGCAGGATGCGCGTGTTGAAGTGCTGCCGCAGCAGCTGCGCGGTGCCGCCCTTGCAGGACCCGAAGCGGAAATCCTCGCCGACGATCACTTCGCGAGGCTGCAGAAGCTGCAACTCGGCGAGAAAATCGGCCGCGGTGCGGCGAATGTAGATTTGGTTGAAGGCCGCGACGATGACATGGTCAGGCGCAAATGTTGCGATGCGCTCGAGCTTTTCGTCGAGCGGGATCAGCGCCTCGGCCTGGCCGAAATACACCTTTGGCGGCGGATCGAAAGTGTAGATCACGGCAGGAACGCCGCGGCGTTGCGCTGCCGCAATGGTCTGCCGGAGCAGTTCCTGATGGCCGCGGTGGACGCCGTCGAACGCGCCAACGGTGACGACGCAAGCGTCGAGAGCCAATTCCCCATCGCGATGGAAAGCGACAGCGGTGCTGCCAAAACACTTGGCTAAACCTTTCCCCATGGTTCGCTCCCTTTGCCGTGCTGTGCGATTGCTGCGTCAGCTGCGGTGCTGCATCGGCCGAACGATCATTGCCGTGCGGTCCGTGCCATCTTGTCATAGCCCGAGCCGCGGCGGTCCGCGCGGTATGGTGTGATACCTTTCGCTGGCTCCTCCTGAGCGCGTAGCGTTTCCTCCGATGTCACGCCGCTCAAGCGCGTGACGGGATGGTCCAGATCGGTGCGGCGATGTCCGCCGGTCGAACGACACAAGCGGAGGAGAAACCCATGACTACAGCGGCAGCCCTGCGGGCCGATGCACCTGCGTCAACCACCAGCGTCTATACCGGCGCGGAATTCCTGGACAGCATCCAGGACGGCCGTGAAATCTACATCTACGGCGAGCGCGTCAAGAACGTCACCCAGCATCCCGCCTTCCGCAATTCGGCGCGGATGGTGGCGCGCTGGTACGATCGTTTTCACGAGAAGAAGGATCAGATCGGCGTCCTCACCGATACCGGCTCCGGACAGATCACCCATCCGTTTTTCCTCGGCTCGAAAACGGCCGACGACCTTGTGCGGGGCCGCGATGCGATCGCCGAACTGCAGAAGGTTGCGTTCGGCTGGATGGGCCGTTCACCGGATTACAAGGCGGCGTTCCTCGGCACGCTGGGCGCGAATTCGGGCTTCTATGGCGAGTACGCCGGCAACGCGAAGAAGTGGTACGCCCGGACCCAGGAGCGGCTCGACTTCTGGAATCATGCCATCGTCAATCCGCCGATCGATCGCGATCGCGCCATCGAGGAGGTGCGCGACGTCTTCATGCATGTCGAGAAGGAGACCGACGCCGGCCTGATCGTCTCGGGCGCGAAGGTGGTCGCGACCGGATCGGCGCTGACGCACTACAATTTCATCGCCCACTACGGCATCCCGATCAAGGACAAGTCGTTCGCGCTGATCTTCACGGCGCCGATGGATGCCAAGGGCATCAAGCTGATCGCCCGCTCGTCCTACGAATTCACAGCGGCCGCGACCGGCTCGCCGTTCGACTATCCGTTGTCGAGCCGCTTCGACGAGAATGACTCCATCCTCGTATTCGACAAGGTGCTGGTGCCCTGGGAGAACGTCTTCATCTATGGCGACGTCGACAAGATCAACCAGTTCTTCCCGGCGTCGGGTTTCATCCCGCGCTTCACGCTGCACGGCGTGACGCGGCTTGCGGTCAAGCTCGACTTTATCGCCGGCCTGTTCTCGATGGCGGTGGAGGCGACCGGGTCGAAGGATTTCCGCGGCGTGCAGACGGCGGTCGGCGAGGTGATCGCCTGGCGCAATCTGTTCCACGGCATAGCCGATGCGATGGTGAAGTCGCCGATCGCCTGGCAGGGCACCGAGGGCTACAATCTGCCTAATCTGAACTACGGGCTGGCCTATCGCGTGTTCGCGCCGATGGCCTATCCGCGGATCAAGGAGTTGATCGAGCGTCACGTCGCGAGCGGTCTCATCTACCTGCCGTCGAGCTCGGCGGACCTCGAGAGCGAGTCCATCCGGCCCTATCTCGATCGTTTCGTGCGCGGCTCGAACGGTTATGCCGCGATCGACCGGATCAAGCTGCTCAAGCTGCTGTGGGATGCGGTCGGCTCCGAGTTCGGCGGCCGGCACGAGCTCTACGAGCGCAACTATGCGGGCAATTACGAGAACCTGCGCGTCGAGACGCTGATGGCCGCGAGTGCGACCGGCGACCTCGGCGCCATGCAGGATTTCGTACGCAACTGCATGAGCGACTACGACGTCTCGGGTTGGACGGCGAAGGACCTCGTCAATCCCGACGACATCAACCTCGTCAGCCGCGGTCTGGTACAGGGCTGACGATCTGCTAGACAGATCAACGGAGCCGCCGCGATCGTGCGGCGGCTCCACGCCGTTTCGCGGTGTCGCCTCATCCTTGCAGAAAGAGTTCAACGCCATGCTGTTCCACGTCGAGATGGATGTACGGATTCCACATGACATCGCGGCCGAAAAGGTCGACGGGCTGAAGCAGGCGGAACGCGTGCGCGCGATGGAGCTGCAGCGCGCGGGGGCCTGGCGCCATCTATGGCGGGTGGCCGGACGCTACGCCAATGTCAGCATCTTCGACGTATCGGGCGCGCAGGAGTTGCACGACATCCTGTCCAGCCTGCCGCTGTTTCCGTTCATGCAGATTAAGGTCACACCGCTGTGCCGGCACCCGTCGTCGATCCACGAGGACGATAGATAGCGTTAGTCGACCATCGTGCGCGGGCGCCGGTGGCGGCTTGAGGTACTAATGCTCCCGGTGACGTCGGGGTAGCCGGTCAGCGACAGCGTATCGGCGCGCACGCCCCAGCTTTCGAGCCGGTCGAGGAAGCTCATGCCGAGCAGATTGGTCTTCATCTGTCCGCGCTGCACCACCAGCGCCGGCACCGATTTCTCGACCAGCTTGCCGACCGCGAGACGGTCGAGCGTCAGCCGCGCCGCCTTGGTGTGACCGCCGGCGGTTTCCAGGTCGACATTGTATTCCAGCATGTCGGTCGGCAGCCCGATCGCCTTGGCAGTTTCCCAGGTCAGCACGACCGAGGTGGCGCCGGTGTCGATCACCATCGGCGCGCTGACGCCGTTGATCTTGGCGCGGAACGCGAACTCGCCGCCCTGGCTGCGCGCGATCTGCACGGCGGGCGCGGAGGAGGGGGCTGAGGCCGACGCGACGGTGCTGCGGCCGAATATCTGGGTCAGGTTCTCCCTGGCGCGCGCGATCTGATCGGGATCGCCATAGGCGACGACAGCGCCGGCGGTTGCCATCAGCAGCAGGATGACAAGGAGGATGCGGGTCACAGTGCGCCTCCGGTCGCGGCGGTGGCTAGGCCCGCTTCGGGCGCGGCTCCATGCGCTCGAGTCCGGCCTCGGCCATGCGCGCCGGCAAATTCGCCATCACAGATAGCCGCTCCGTGCGGTCCATCTTGTGCCAGCGCGCGATCTCGGGAAGCGTGCGGCCACAGCCGAAGCAGAGCTTGGTCCTGGGGTCCATCATGCAGACTGCGATACACGGCGTTTCTGAGCTCATTCTTCAACTGTTGAACCGTTTCGGCCGCCAGTGCAAGCCGAGCGGCGCGGGATGCTGCATCACGCCCCGGCTTTTTGTCGCGAGCATGGTCCCGGCGCGAACGCCTTGCGTTTGTTGGCAGCGAAACCCGCGTCACGTTTGTCCGCGACATGCTCTACAATCCGGTGCCGGCACTCATGATCGACTTGCGGCGCACACGTTTCCGGTCGGCGCCCATCGTGGGCTCGGCGGGCTCCGGCTGCATCGGCGGCGATTCTTCCGCCATCGGCGCCAGCGCGCTCATCACCCGCTCGGGCGGCAAGGTCACGATCACCTCGGTGCCGATGCGCAGCTTCGATTTCAGCGTGAAGGTGCCGCCATGCATGTCGATCAGGCTCTTCGCGATCGGCAGTCCAAGGCCCGCACCCTGTTCCGCCGACTTGATCGAGTTGGAGCCCTGGCCGAACGAGGCCAGCACGACCGGGATCTCGTCCTCGGCAATGCCGCTTCCGGTGTCTTTCACGCTCAGATATTGCCCGCCCGATGCGGTCCAGCCGACCTTGAGCCAGATCTCGCCGCCTTGCGGCGTGAACTTGATCGAGTTGGAGAGCAGATTGAGCACGACCTGGCGGATGGCGCGCTCGTCGCCCCAGATCCTCGGCATGCCGTGCTCGAACACTTCGTGGATGGTGATGCCGCGGCTGGAGGCGCGCAGCTTCAGCAAATGGTGGCAATCGGCGACGACATGCACCAGCGCCACCGCCTCTTCGTTCAGCTCGTAGCGGCCGGCCTCGATGCGCGACAGATCGAGGATCTCGTTGATGAGGTTGAGCAGATGCACGCCGGAATTATGGATGTCGGCGGAATATTCCTTGTAGACCGGCACGGCGTGCGCGCCGAAGATCTCGCTCTTCATCACCTCGGAGAAGCCGAGGATGGCGTTGAGCGGCGTGCGCAGCTCGTGGCTCATCTGGGCGAGGAAGCGCGACTTGGCGACGTTGGCGGATTCGGCGCGGTGCCGTGCCTCGTCGGAGATCGCCTTGGCCTGTTCCAGCTCGCCGATCAGCGCGTCCTTTTCGGCGCGGGCTTCCAGCGTCGCCAGCGTGGTCGAATGCAGGCGGTGCGCCAGCAGCGCGAAATAGCCCTCGGCGGCGAGCGCAAGCAGGGCCAGCACGTAATTGTCGAACGCACCGTTGAGCACGAGGTCGAGCGCGATCCCGACCGTCACCGGAACGGTCGCCGCGAGCGCTGCGATCGGCAGGCTCGCCGCCAGCATGCTGGAGACCGCGATCACCAGCAGCATCAGGAACATCATCAGCGTATTGGAAGCGAGATCGCGCCCGGCAGGGTGGATCAGGATCGCGGTCCAGCACAGGCCGTACAGCAGGTCGAGCAGCACGAAGCGGGTCCGCCATTTGCGGGTCACCGCGACCGAGGTCGGCTCAGCGAGGAAGCGGGAGCAGCTGCGGATGATCAGGAGATGGACACAGAGGATGCCGACCGTCCAGGCGCCGGCCACCAACGGCTTCATCCAGAGGCCGAACAGGACGCCGGTTGCCACCACGAGCAGCATCACGACGTAGGACGCCGAGATCCGGGTCTGGGCGTACTGGCGAAGCAGTTCGGCGTCGAACGCCGGGCGGGTTCCACTGGTTGACGTTAACCGATCCCGTGCCTCGCGCACCCGCTGCGCAGCGACACGCCGGCTGTTCACCGGCGCCGCTACCTGAGGTCCTGCCGGAAGCGCTACAACTTCAGGCTTTTCTGCGGGATTACTCATAAACAACACAAATCCTGCCAGCGAACCGCGCGGGCCTTTTGCATTGTCTATCTGTGACGCCAAATCATTAAGCGATGACTTAAGAAGCTAAAGAAACTCGTTAACCGGAGGTTAAATTAACTTTTTGGCGGCGCGCCTGACGAAGCGCCGACAGCGTTGCGCAGGGGTGTTCGATCGCCTGCAAAAAGGGCGCGGCTGAGCCGCGCCCGTACTGTTTGCTTCGTGCCGGATCTCAGCGCTGCAGGCGTGCGAGCAGGCTCGACGTATCCCAACGCTTGCCGCCCATCTTCTCCACCTCGGCGTAGAACTGGTCGACCAGTGCGGTGGCAGGTAGGGTGGCGCCGTTGCGGCGGGCTTCCGCCAGCGCGATCGAGAGGTCCTTGCGCATCCACTCGACGGCGAAGCCGAAATCGTACTTGCCCTCGTTCATGGTCTTGTAGCGGTTTTCCATCTGCCAGGACTGCGCTGCGCCCTTGGAGATGGTTTCGATCACGGCGGCGACGTCGAGGCCACTCTTCTTGGCGAAGTGGATGCCCTCGGACAGGCCCTGAACCAGCCCGGCGATGCAGATCTGGTTGACCATCTTGGTGAGTTGGCCGGCGCCTGCCGGTCCGAGTAGCTTGCACATCCGCGCATAGGCGCCGGTGATGATCGGCTCCGCGCCCGCATAGGCGTCTTCGCTACCGCCGCACATCACCGTCAGCACGCCGTTCTCGGCGCCGGCCTGGCCGCCGGACACCGGCGCGTCGACGAATTTGAAGCCGGCCTTGGTGGCGGCTGCGTCGAGCTCGCGGGCGACCTCGGCGGACGCGGTGGTGTGGTCGACGAATGTCGCGCCCTTCCTGATCCCGGCAAAGGCACCGTCGGGGCCGATCGTAACCGCGCGCAGGTCGTTGTCGTTGCCGACGCAGCACATCACGAAGTCCTGACCTTCGGCGGCGGCCTTCGGGGTCGGCGCGGTCTTGCCGCCGAACTTGTCGGCCCATTCCTTCGCCTTCGCCGCGGTCCGGTTGTAAACGGTGACCTCATGGCCGCCCTTTTTCACGAGGTGTCCCGCCATCGGGAAACCCATTACGCCGAGACCGAGGAAAGCGACTTTAGCCATGTCTGATACCTTGTGATTTGCCGTGGTGATCGCCCCTTGGGACCGCCGGAAACGTCGCGGCGGGCAGGGCATTCCGTCCATGGAAGGAGCCGCACCATACCCCCTGCGCAGCGGAGGGCAACGGCTTCGTTGGATGGCAGACCCCGGTTTTGTGCTAGGATCGGGCTACCTAAGAAGCTCACAAAAAAGGGAGTGTATCGCATGGGCATGAGCGTCGGTGTGCTCGATCATTTCAATATACGGACCCGGAATCTCGCCGCCACCGTGCGGTTCTATGAGGACATTCTGGGCCTGGAAAAGGGCGCGCGGCCGAACTTCGCGTTCCCCGGCGCGTGGATGTACAGCGAGGGCAAGGCGGTCGTGCATCTGGTCGATATTTCAGCGACCGACGAGGCACAAAAGCCTGACTCGGGCGTCGTCCATCACGTCGCCTTTGCCAGCCAGGGCTTCGACGGGATGCGGAAGCGGCTTCAGTCCAAGGGCATGGAATTCGACTCGCGCCAGGTTCCCGGCGGCGATCTCTGGCAGATCTTCGTGAACGACCCCAACGGGGTCATGATCGAGCTGAACTACGAGGCCGCCAAGGAAGGCGGCTCGGCAGCCCCGGCCGAGCGGCGGGACGACGTCGGAGCGCGGTAGCCTTTTGCGCTGCAACGCTCTATGGGAGGTCTCCTGGGCGTGATCCGGAAATGAGGTTTTCCGGCGCGACAAACGCGACGCGTTTGCGCGGAGATCACGCCCCGCTAAAAAGCCAGGAGATGCGCGGTGAGCGTGACGCAGCAACAGGTCCTCGATTGCCTTGCCAAGGTGATGTCGCCGCGTGGCGTCCCCTTGACCAACGCCAATGTGCTGTCGGCGATCACGGTCACCGACGGCAAGGTGTTCTTCTCGATCAACGTCGATGCCGCGGAAGCCCGTGCGTGGGAGAGCGTGCGTGCGCAGGCCGAGAACGCCGTGCGCGCCATTCCCGGTGTCAGCGTCGCCATGATCGCGCTGACCGCGGAGCGCAAGGCGGGCAGCGGTGCGGCGCCCGCGCCGCGGCCTGCCGGCGGCGTCCAGCCGGCGTCCGCGCACCGCCATCCCCATCCGCCCAGTGCGCAATCGCCGATGGCGCGCCAGGCCGAGATACCGGGCATCGCCGCTGTCATCGCGGTGGCCTCCGGCAAGGGCGGGGTCGGCAAGTCGACCACGGCGCTCAATCTCGCGCTCGGCCTGCGTGACCTCGGCCTGCGCGTCGGGCTGCTCGACGCCGATATCTACGGCCCTTCGGTGCCGCGGCTGACCGGCATCCGCGAGAAGCCGCAGCTCAACGACGACAAGAAGATGGTCCCGCTGGTGCGCTTCGGCCTGTCGATCATGTCGATCGGCTTCCTGGTCGAGGAGGACACCGCGATGATCTGGCGCGGGCCGATGGTGATGTCCGCGATCACCCAGATGCTGCGCGACGTGGCCTGGGGCACGCTCGACGTGCTGGTCGTCGACATGCCGCCGGGCACCGGCGACGCGCAGCTCACGCTGGCGCAGAACGTCCCGCTCAAGGGCGCCGTCATCATCTCGACGCCGCAGGACCTCTCGCTGATCGATGCGCGGCGCGGGCTTGCGATGTTCAAGAAGGTCAATGTGCCGGTGCTCGGCATCGTCGAGAATATGAGCTATTTCCAGTGCCCGCATTGCGGCACGCGCTCGGACATCTTTGGCCATGGCGGCGCCCGCCACGAGGCCGAGAAGCTCGGAGTGCCGTTCCTCGGCGAGGTCCCCCTGCACATCGCGATCCGCACCGCCTCCGATTCCGGCAATCCGGTGGTCGAGAGCGAACCGGACGGCCCGCACGCGGCGATCTACCGCGCGATCGGCAGCAAGGTCCGTGAGCAGCTGCAAGGCGTGATCGCCGCCGCCTGAGCCCGCGCGGTTCTCTCCGCGAGCCGAGGCGCTCCGGCGGGCTTTCTTCACAGGCCCGTCGCTCGCTGGCGATTGCTGAATCGGTTCCGCCCTGTATGTTTGTGCGGGACTGGCCGAATCATACTCTTCGATCAATTGAAGGCGGCCAAGGGATGAAGCCGAAACCGCGGGAACGGTCGTGGGGCGACCATCGACATGGCAGCATCACGCGAGGCAGACAAAGAACGCAAGCACCTGACGCGGGAGAAGCGCGAAGAGGCCTCCCGGGTGGCGTTCAACGTTGCGAAGAAGTCCGAGTCCATCGGCGAAGCTGCGGCGACGATCTCGAAGATCTACGGCGTCAGCAAAACAACCGCGCAAAGCTGGATCCGGCGCGGGAAGCATTTGGCCGACAAAGCCAAGAAATCGCGGGAGGCAGCGCGGCGCTGATTGCCGCGGCAACCCGGTGGTTGAAAAGCCGCCGGAGGGCCCGTGCGCGGCGATTTACCGCGCGATCGGCGGCAAGGTCCACGAGCCGCGGCAAGGTATCGTCGCCGCCGCCTGAGCCTGTATTTTTCGGCAGATTTTCCGCATCATCAGACTTTCGTTTAATTGGCGCGGTCATGCCATTGTCGCGTTTCCGTGGGGCCGCCTTCCGTGTTAAAGGGCCGACCCAGAGCGCCTCGGCGGGCCTTTGCAACCGTCCTGCCGGAGAATTGCTTGCGGTCATTGGGAAACGCCCCTCAAGGAGAAGCCTTACGATGAAGCGTCGTGATTTTTTGAAAGTTTCTGCGGCCGGTGCTGCCGCGACGGCGGTTGCCGCGCCGGCGATCGCGCAGTCCTCGCCTGAAATCAAGTGGCGCCTGACCTCGAGCTTCCCGAAGTCGCTGGACACCATCTATGGCGGCGCCGACCAGGTGGCGAAGTACGTCGCCGAAATGACCGACAACAAGTTCCAAATCCAGGTGTTCGCGGCGGGTGAAATCGTCCCCGGCCTGCAGGCGCTGGACGCGACGTCGAACGGCACGGTCGAGATGTGCCACACCGTGTCTTACTACTATGTCGGCAAGGACCCGACTTTTGCGATCTACGCGTCGGTGCCGTTCGGCCTCAACGCCCGCATGCAGAATTCCTGGTGGTACCAGGGCGGCGGTGAGGCGCTCGGCAACGAGTTCTTCAAGAAGTTCGGCGTGATCGGCTTCCCCTGCGGCAACACCGGCACCCAGATGGGCGGCTGGTTCCGCAAGGAGATCAAGACGGTCGCCGATCTCTCCGGCCTCAAATTCCGCATCGGCGGCATTGCCGGCCAGGTGCTGCAGAAGGTCGGCGTGGTGCCGCAGCAGCTCGCCGGTGGCGACATCTATCCGGCGCTGGAAAAGGGCACCATCGACGCCGCCGAGTGGGTCGGTCCCTATGACGACGAGAAGCTCGGCTTCCAGAAGGTCGCCAAGTACTACTACTACCCGGGCTTCTGGGAAGGCGGCCCGACCGTGCACGCCTATTGCAACCTCGAGAAGTGGAACGCGCTGCCGAAGAACTACCAGGCGATCCTGACCAACGCGACCGCCAACGCCAACAGCTGGATGGCTGCGCGCTACGACATGCAGAACCCTTCGGCGCTGAAGCGGCTGGTTGCCAGCGGCACGCAGCTGCGTCCGTTCACCAACGAGGTGCTCGAGGCCTGCCTCAAGGCGACCAACGAGCTGTGGGGTGAAATCTCGGCCAAGAACGCCGACTTCAAGAAGTCGATCGATGCCATGCAGGCGTACCGCTCCGACCAGTATCTGTGGTGGCAGGTCGCCGAGTACACCTTCGACAGCTTCATGATCCGCTCGCGTACCCGCGGCTAAGAGCGTTTCGAGCGTTCGCGACAAGAGAACGCGCCAAAAGCTTCGACTTAAGTAGCCCGGCCCCCGCAAGGGGGCCGGGCTTTTTGCGTCTGGCATTCGCCGGGGGGATGTTCCATGCTCGCCGCCAAAGCCTCGGCACGAAGGCGGCGCATGATCGGTCACCGGTCATGACGGCAAAGAAAAGCAGCGCGACGATCGCAAGCAGTCGACGCTCGGACAACACAATCACAGAGGGTGGGATTCAAATGAAGCGAAGAGATTTCATCAAGGTCACGGGCCTCGGCGTCGCGGGCGCAGCAACGGTTGCGGCTCCCGCGATCGCGCAGTCGATGCCGGAGCTCAAATGGCGCCTGACCACGAGCTGGCCGAAGTCGCTCGACACGCTGCACGGCGGCGCCGAGCTGATGGCGAAGGCGGTCGGTGAGGCCACCGACAACAAGTTCCAGATCCAGACCTTTGCCGCCGGCGAGATCGTGCCGGGCCTGCAGGTGCTCGACGCCGTGCAGAACGGCACGGTCGAGATGGGCCACACCGCGCCGTATTACTATTTCGGCAAGGACCCGACCTTCACCTTCGGCTCCTCGGTGCCGTTCGGGCCCAACATGCGCCTCAACCAGGCCTGGTTCATGCTGGGCGGCGGCAAGGAGCTGCTCAACGAGTTCTACAAGAGCTACAACGTCACCTCGCTGCTCGCCGGCAACACCGGTTGCCAGATGGGCGGTTGGTTCCGCAAGGAGATCAACAGCGTCGACGATCTCAAGGGCCTCAAATTCCGCATCGGCGGCTTTGCCGGAAGGGTGATGCAAAAGCTCGGCGCGGTGCCGCAGCAACTCGCCGGCGGCGACATCTATCCGGCGCTGGAAAAGGGCACCATCGATGCGGCGGAGTGGGTCGGTCCCTACGACGACGAGAAGCTCGGCTTCTACAAGGTCGCGCCGAACTATTACTTCCCCGGCTGGTGGGAAGGCGGCCCGATGCTGGTGGCGATGATCAACCTCGACAAATGGAACGCGCTGCCGAAGCACTACCAGCACGTACTCGAACAGGCCGGCCATCTCGCCAACAACTGGATGATGGCGCGCTACGATCAGGCCAATCCGGTTGCACTGAAGAAGCTGCTCGCGGTCGGCACCAAGCTGCGCCCATTCCCTTCCGCGGTGATGGAGGCCTCCTTCAAGGCCGCCAAGGAGCTGCATGCCGAGGTCGCGGCAAGCAATGCCAATTTCAAGAAGGTCTACGACTCGCTGACGTCGTTCTCCAACAACGGCTATCAGTGGTTCCAGGTCGCCGAAGTTGGATATGACAATTTCATGGCGCGCCACTCTCAGGTCTGACGCCGCGCACCTTCAACGCAGGTAGAAATCCCGGGGCACGGCTCCGGGATTTTTGTTTGGAGCCGGCGAGCGCTGTGCGAATTGTGCTTTTCCGCCGGATCAATGCTTTTCTGGCCCGATTCGTGCTAGCGTTGTCGAGGAGCATGAATCAGGGCGCCAGATGCGTTTCCTCGGTCTTTTCCTTCGGACGCTGTTTCTGATCGTTGTGGTGGTCATCACCGCACGCGTCGCAAGCCCGCAAAACGAAACCATCTGGTCCGTCTACGACACGCCGTCCGATTTCTTTCGCACCCTCCTGGGCGCCGCGGTCTGCCTGTTCGTCGCCGCTCAGATATTCACGTATTCGAGAGATCCGGCTGAAATGCGCAGGTGGGTCGTCATCGGGGGGGCCGCGCTTCCGCTGGCGCTGCTCTGCGCGGCCGTCATTTGGTAGGCGGCTTCGCGGGTCGCCTTGGGCATTGTCAGCCGAAACCGGCGCGACGGTCAGTAACCGAGCCCGTCTACCGAACTGCACCTCAAGCGGTAGGTGTCACCCCGCCTGGGGGACGATTTCCGCAACGGGATATTGTCCAGCCGCGTTCTTACAAATCGTGGCCCGTTCGGTGGGGTGACCTCGAAGGTCACTTTCACAAGCCAGTATCCCATCGGCGCGTAGGGCAACTCTTCAGCATGCAGAACCCTGACCGTGCAATCGTTCGGGCTGGCGGGAGAGGCCTCGGCGTTCGACAGGGCGCCTAGGCATAGCGCTGCTGTCAACGACACGATGCCCAAGGCAGCACGTTTCATGGCGTGTTTCCTTCACAAGGCGTGGCCTGACAGGGTGCCGGGCGGTTGCTATTGGCGCAATCCCGCCGATCAAAACGGAAACGGGAACGCGCGTACGGGGACGCGGCTCTCGAAGCCCAATCCGGTGGCAGGTCCAGTGCGGTAATGGCCGTTATAATGCCCGCCGCCTGGGCAGTAATTCGGATCAAGGCGCGCTTGATCGTCGACCTTTTGGCGATGACTTCGCTGCTGATAGCGTGTCTGCCAGCACCGGCAGTCCTGGTCGCAGGCGAGCCGCACCCGGACGGCGCCTGCGGGGTGTTGCGACGACAGCCTCGTGACGTGCAAGGGCGCCGCGCAGGCGTCCGATGTCATCACGGCGATCGCCGCGGCGATGAGAAACAACAGCGTTGCGTTTTTCATATTCGAGCCGATCAGCGTGAATCCCGGGAGCCAACTCAATTGCGGAAGCGTGCCGCTACTTCTTCGGCAATGGCTTTGGCGGCGATGGTGGCGGCGTTGGCGCGCTCGGCTGCGGAGCCGGAACCACCGGATTCTTCTGGACGGTCGGCCCGCCGAGATTGCTTGGCTTTTTCGGGCCGCCGACCGCGCTCTGTGCGGCCGCGGATCCCGCCCAGATCGCGAGCAGGACCGCCGTCAAAGTGAACATGTTTTTCATTCGCCGGATCCTCCAGTTCGTGTCTCGTGTGCCGCGTTGGTCAGCGGGCAGGAGGCCCGTTTTCGCTGACCCGTTGCGGGGTGGCGGCGGGGGCGTCCTCCAGGACGCATTTGCGCCAGTCGTTGGACGCGCAGTTGGTCGGCCATCCGCCGCCGAGCGCCATGAACAGGGCAGCGCTGTCCGAGAGGCGCGTCGCCTGGGCCTGGACGCGGACCACCGCGGCCGTCAGGTAGACCTGCTGGGCATTGAGCACGACCACCTGGTTGACCTGCCCGAGGGCAAGCTGCTTCTGAATGATGTCGAGACTGGCCTTGGCGGCGAGTTCGGCCTTGACCGCAGCCTGCAAGGCGCGCGCGTCGGCCTGCAGGCTCCGCAGGGCGTCGGCGACGTTCTGCATCGCCGTGACCACAGCCTGCCGATACAGCGCGTCGGCCTGGTCCACCGCGGCCTCTGCGGCCTTCTGCTTGTGGTAGAGCGTCAGGCCGTCGAAGATCGGCTGGGTCGCGCTCGCCGCGATGGCGTAGAAGCTGGTTCCCGGCGTGAACAATTCGGCCAGCGTGAAGGCGGTGGTTCCGGTATTTCCAGTGATCGTGATGTTGGGCAGCCGCGCCGCGATCGCCACGCCGATCTGGGCGTTCGTCGAATGCAGCAGTGCTTCCGCAGCCCTGACGTCCGGACGCTGGCGTATCATCTTGCTCGGCAGGCTCACCGGCAGGTTTGCGGGGAGCGCGAGGTGGTCGAGCGTAAACTTCTGCAGGATCTCGTCAGCCGAGAATTGCCCGGCCAACGACGTCAGCAGGTCGCGCTGAACCGCGAGCTGCTTTTCCAGCGGCGGGAGCAACTGCTCGGACTGGGCCAGCGCGGCCTCCTGCGCCAGCACGTCGACCTGGGCGGCGCTGCCGGCGTTGAACTGGTTCTTCACGATCTCCAGGATGCCGCGTTCGATCTTCACGACGCGCTGGATCGCGCCGATCTGGCCCCGAAGCGACGCTTCCTGGATCGCCGCGGTGACGACATTGGCTGTCAGCGTCAGGTAGGCCGCTTCCAGCTGGAACAGTTGCTGCTCGGAGATCGCGTCGAGACTCTCGACCGCGCGAACATTCTGGCCCCAGATGTCGGGCACGAAACTGACGTTCAATTGCGCGGTATGCAGCGAGAATACCGAAGGGGACTGGCCGCCCGGGCCCGAGCTCGATGCGCCGGAGATCTGCTGCTGCGACGGCGTGTAGTTTGCGCCGATCTGCGGGAAGAACAGCCCGCGCTGAGCCAGCGCGTTGTATTGCGCGATCCGGATCGCCGCCTCGGCCGCCTGCAGGGAGGGGCTGTGCTCGACCGACATTTTGATCAACTCGTCGAGCGGCTTCGACCGGAATGCCGTCCACCATCGCAGCGACACGTCCTCGCCGCTGACGAAATGCTGCTTCGGTACGCTGGGACTCCCGGCGTTGGTGCTGGGGGAAGCCAACTTCTCCGGCGTGTAGCGATCGACGTCTGGAGCGGCCGGCGGGACGAAATTCGGACCGACCGCGCAGCTCGCAAGCATGAGGGCTCCGGCCGCTACCGCCAGCGCGCGCATGGGGACGGCGGCTGCGTGGCGAGACATTTTTGCGCTGAGGGCGTGCATGACTGGGCGCCTCTAATGCGCTGCTTCGGGCGGCGCCGCGGCAGCCGTCTCGTCGGGCGAAGCGACACGCTCCCGCGACAGGAATATCTTGCGCAACGCCGGTGCGACGATCAAGAGCAATAGCGGACCGATGAACATGCCGCCGACTACGACCGTCGCAAGCGGCCGTTGCACCTGACTACCGATACCGTGCGACAGCGCGGCCGGGAACAGGCCTACGCCCGCGGACAGCGCGGTCATCAGCATCGGCCGCATGCGTTGCTCGGCGCCGTTGAACACCGCCTCTGCGATGCTCATGCCGGAGGCCCGCAATTCGCGGAAATAGGTGATGTTGAGGATGCCGTCCATGACCGCGACGCCGAACAGCGAGATGAAGCCGATCGCGGCCGAGATCGAGAAATCGAGCCCGGCGAGGAACAGCGCGATCAGGCCGCCGCCGACCGCGAAGGGAATGCCGGCCAGCGCCAGCAGGCTGTCGCGCAGCGAGTTGAACAGGCTGTAAAGCAGCACGAATATCAGCAGCAGCGTCACAGGGACGACGATCAACAGGCGCGCCTTGGCGGCCTGGAGATTGTCGAACTCGCCGGACCAGATCATCCGGTAACCGGTCGGAAGCTGCACGGCCTCGGCGACGCGCGCCTGCGCCTCCGCCACCGTGCTGCCGAGATCGCGGCCGCGCACGCTGAACTTGATCGGGATATAGCGCTGGCTGCGCTCGCGATAGATGAACGAGGCGCCGGTATCGAGCGAGATGTCGGCGAGCTCGCTCAAGGGGATGTAGGCGTTGGTACCGGATGGCGTCTGGTAAGCGACCTTGATCTCGCGCACCTCGTCGATGCTCTGGCGGAACTTGGGATCGAGCCGCACCACTACGCCGAACTGCCGGTCGCCCTCGAGCACCGTCGTCGCGCTGGTGCCGCCGAGCGCAGCCTGCACCACGGTCGTGACGTCGCCTGTATTGAGGCCGTAGCGCGCGGTTTTCTCCCGGTTGACCTTGATGTTGAGGTTGGGCTGCCCGACCAGATGGAAGATGCCGAGGTCGGCAACGCCGCGGATCTTGGCCATCTCCTGCGCGACCTTGCTCGCGAGCTGTTCGAGCACGGCGAGGTTGGGGCCGACGATCTTGACTGAGTTCGCACCCTTGACCCCCGACAGCGCCTCCTCGACGTTGTCCTGGATGTATTGCGAGAAGTTGAACGCGACGCCGGGCAGTTCCTCGTCGAATTCCTTCTGTAGCTCCTCGGTGAGCTTCTCCTTGGTCAGGCCGGGCGGCCATTGGTCGAACGGCTTGATCGGCGCGAACAGCTCGACGTTGGAGAAAGCGGACGCGTCGCTGCCATTGTCGGGACGGCCGTGCTGCGACACCACGGTAATGACCTCAGGGTGGCGCAGCAGGATCTCGCGCATCTTCCGCGTCGGCTCGGTGCCGGCATCGAGCGACATGGTCGGCGGCATCGAGGCGCGGATCCAGAAATTGCCTTCCTCGAGCGCGGGCAGGAATTCGCTGCCGAGCCGGCTCGCAGCAAGGCCGCTGAGGCCAAGGAAGATGATGCCGGCGGCAACTGCGACCCGCAGATTCGACAGCGACCAGCGCAGCACAGGCGTGTAGGCCTTGCGCAGCGAGCGCACGATGATGGTTTCGGTTTCCTGGATATGCCGTGGCAGCAGCAGCGATGCCAGCACCGGTGTCACCGTGAAGGTTGCCAGCAGCGCACCGGCGAGCGCGTAGCCGTAGGTTCGCGCCATCGGTCCGAAGATCTGGCCTTCGACGCCCTGCATGGTGAACAGCGGCACGAACGCGGTCACCGTGATGGCCGCGGTGAAGAACACTGCCTTGTCGACCTGCAATGCGCTGACGAAGATCATCCGCAGCCGCTCGGTCCAGCCTGGCGCGGGCTGGCCGTTGCGCGTGGTCGGATCGCCTCCCCAGTAGCCCTCGGCGAGGTTCTGCAGCACGCGTAGCCGGTTCTCCGGGCTGGACTGGAAGTTGCGGAAGATGTTCTCCATCATGATGACGGCGGAATCGACGATGATGCCGAAGTCGACGGCGCCGAGCGACAGCAGGTTGGCGTCCTCGCCCTGCAGCACCAGGATGATGATCGCGAAGAACAGTGCGAACGGGATGTTGGCGCTGACGATCAGCGCGCTGCGCAGGTCGCCCAGGAACACCCACTGGATCACGAACACCAGCAGGCAGCCGAACATCAGGTTGTGCAGCACGGTGTGGGTCGTGACGCTGACCAGCGAGGTGCGGTCGTAATACGGGACCACCTTGACGCCGGGCGGCAGGGTGCCGTCGCTGTTGATCTTGGCGACTTCCTCCTTGACCTTCGGCACGATGTCGTTGGTATGCTGGGTGCGACCCATGACGACGATCGCCGCGGCGACGTCGTCGCTCTTGTCCTTTCCTGCGATACCGAGCCGCGGCACATAGCCGACCGAAACCTTGGCGACGTCCTTGATCTGGATCGGCAGTCCGCTGGATTGCGTCAGAACGACGTTCTCGATGTCCCGGACCCTGTAGCCTTTGGTGACATCGTCCTCGCCGCCGGAATTGATCAGGCCGATGCCGCGGATGTTGACGGATTGCTGGCCGATCGCGATCTCGCGGCCGCCGACATTGACGTTGGAATTGCCGAGCGCGCTGATCAGTTGCGGCACGGTGATGTTATAGGCCTCGAGCTTTGCAAGATCGGCGTCGACGTTGAACTGCTTGGTGGTGCCGCCCCAGGAGTTGATCTGCACGACGCCCGGTATCGTCATCAGCCGGCGGGCGACGACGTAATCCTGCAGCGTCCTGAGATTGGTCAGGCCGAAATTCGGCGGACCGACCAGCTGGTAGCGGTAGATCTCGCCGACCAGGCTCGACTGCTGGATCTGCGGGATCTGATTGCCGGGAAGCTGGACGTTCTGCGTGAGGTTGTTGGTGGCCTGCGAGAGCGCAAAGTAATAATCGACGCCGTATTTGAAGGTGACGCGCACGAATGACAGGCCGTAGAACGAGGTCGAGCGGATGTTGACCACGCCTGGCGTCGAGTACAGTCCGACCTCCATCGGGATCGTGTAGTACTTCTCCATCTCCTCGGCCGAGAGGCCGGCGGCCTGCGCCGTGATCTCGAGGATGACGGGCGCCGGGTTCGGATAGGCCTCGATGTTCAGCTTGGCGAACGCGGCGAATCCGGCGGCGCAGAACACGGCAAGGCCGAGCACGATGACGGCGCTTCGGGTCAGACCGAATTGAAGGAGGCTCTTGATCAAGGTGCTGCACTACTCTTGAGCGGACTTGGGCGCGGTTGGCACGGGCTAGCCGGTGGCCGCGTTGGCGAACTTGTTGCTGAGGAAGATCGCGCCGGTGGAGGCGACCTTCTCGTCGGCTGCGAGGCCGCTGAGGATCTGCCGCCAGCCGTCCTGCTCCATGCCGATCGTCACCGAGCGGCGGTCGAACTTGCGGCCGTCGGTCGTGACCCACACCGTCATCGTGCCGTCGCCTTCACGCACGATGGCATCAAGCGGAACGCTTACCGACAGTTTCGGCGGCTCGGTTTCGATGGTGAAACTCGCCAGCATGCCGGCGCGCAGCTTGTGCTGGGGATCGTCGATCACCGAACGCACCAGCTGGCGGTGCGAGTTCGGATCGATGTTGAGGCCAAGCGTCGTCACGCGGCCGCGAAACACCTCGTTCGGATAGGCCGGCACCCGCACCTCGACCGGCTGGCCGATCCGGTAGGAGGGGGCGTCGGTCTCGATCACATTGGCGACCATCCACATCGTCGAGATGTCGGCCAGCGAATAGGGCGCCGGCGCATTGCCGGGCTGCACGAAGAGACCCGGCGCGGCGTTGCGGGCAATGATCCGGCCGGAGATCGGGCTCGGCACCACCAGGATGGAATCGACCTTGCGGTCGGCGACGATGCGATCGATCTCGGCATCGGTCTTGCCGAAGATGCGCACCGCGTCGCGGCCGGCCTTGTAGTTGCCCTCGGCGGTCTGCTGATCCGATGTCGCCTGGTCGACGTCCTTCTGCGCGCCGCCGCCGGTCTTCAGCAGCTGCCTGACGCGCGCCAGCGTCCTGGTCTGCAATTCGAGCACGCCGGCCGAGGCGAGCAGCGACGATTCGGCCTGCAACAGATCGGGGCTGTCGATGGTGAACAACCTGTCGCCCTTCGCCACCTCGTCACCGACGTTGAGCGGCGTGTCGACGATCCTGCCGGGATTTGAGGTAAACGCCTGCACCAGCATGTTCTGGTTGAAATCGATCGAGCCGACCGCGTTCTTCAGCGTCCGGAACGAACGCTGCTCGGCGGCCATGACCTTCATGGAGGCCGCCTGCTTGTCGTTCAGCGCAACGTATTGCTGCTCGACATTGACATCCTGCGGCGCGGTCTCCTGGACGGCCTTGGCGCTTACGACGCCATCGGCTCGCGTCGTGAGCCACGCGCCGGCGAGAAGCGCCGCCAGCACCGGCATCGCCGCAAAGCCCATAAATTTCATTCGAAATGACATCTCTTGCCCGGCCAATACTGCATGAAAGCCCCGCGCGGGAGACGATGTCTTGCCGCGTGGTGGGCCATCGTCGATCTCCCGGTGAGAGCGGATGAACAGTTATCAGGGCTAGCTGACGCCAGCCTTACATTCGCCCTTTTCGGCGGTGGGCGGGATCGGCGAATTTTGATTGCGGCGGGTGCAGGTTTATCTATTTTGCGTGGGGACAGGAGCGGCCCCGCATAGCCAAAACATAGCGCCGTCAGCGGCAATTCAGGCGCTATGCTCAATTGCGTGTCGTTTGCTTATCGGGCTTGCCCAACGCGCGATCTGTTGCGGATTTGTCGCTTGGCTGGCGCATCGCAACAAGGTGTGCAAACAGAAGGCCGATCGAATGAAGACAGGAATGCCGCGATGCGCCTTCTGATCGTCGAGGATAACGTCGAACTCTCGCGACTGCTTGCCAGCGGGCTGATGGCGGCGGGATATGAGTCCGATATCGTCAACAGCGTCGCCGAGGCGCGCGATGCGCTGCGCAGCGTCAGCTACGCTGCCATGATCCTCGATCTCGGTTTGCCCGACGGCGATGGCCTGTCGGTGCTGTCGGAGCTGCGCCGCAAGAGCGACCCGTTGCCGGTCCTGGTGCTGACCGCGCGCAACGGCCTGCAGGACCGGGTCAACGGCCTGCGCAGCGGCGCGGACGATTATCTGGCGAAGCCGTTCGCGCTGGAAGAGCTGGTGGCGCGGCTCGAAGCCATCCTGCGCCGGCCCGGCCAGCTGCTCGGCTCGTCGCTGAAGCTCGCCAATCTCGTCTACGACACCGAGAGCAAGCAGGTGTTCGTCGATGGCGCGCCGCACGTGTTCTCGGCGCGTGAGACGTCGGTGCTCGAGATCCTGCTGCGGCGGCAGGGACGGGTGGTGCCGAAGAAGAATGTCGAAGATCATATCTTCGGCCTGTCGGGCGAGGTCGCCTCGAATGCGGTCGAGGTTTATGTGTCGCGGCTGCGCAAGCTGCTCAGCGAGCACAACGCCAGGGTGATCATCCACACCATTCGTGGCGTGGGCTATCTGATGGCGGAGGAGAAATAAGGGTGGTGTTCCGCTTCACGTCGCTGACCTCGCGGATCGTGTTTCTGCACATCGTGGCGGTCGCGGTCGCCGCGATCTTCCTGCCGCTGCTGCTGCTGTGGCTCTTGAACTCGGAGATCAACCAGCTGCATCGCGAAGCGATGCGCGATCAGGCGGCCGATCTCGGCCAGAACCTCACGGTCGATTCCGCCGGCAAGGTCGTGCTCAACCTGCCGGACAGCCTGAGAGGGCTCTATTCCGACGCCTACGGCCGCTACCGCTACGACATCTACGATGCGGACGACAATCTGCTGTTTTCGTCGCATCGCTCGGCGCCGCGGCTGCCGGTTTCGGTGGACCGGATTTCCGGTGCCAGCGTCACCCAGCTCGTCGGCGGCGAGACGCTGCGCATCCAGGTCGCCGAGGATCTGTCGCATCGCGACGTCATCATCGACGACATCGTCTCCAACTTCTTCCGGCGGGTCGGCTGGATCACCATCCCGATCCTCCTGATCCTGCTTGCGACCGACATCCTGATCTTCCGCCGAGCCGTGATACCGCTGTTGCGCGCCTCGGAAGAGGCGAGGAGCATCGGGCCGGCCAGGACCGACATCCGCCTTCCGACGGACGGGATTCCGAGCGAGATCCTGCCGCTGGTGACCGCCGTCAACCAGGCGTTCGACCGTCTGGAGGATGGATTTCACGTGCAGCGCCAGTTCACGGCCGATGCCGCGCATCAGCTGCGCACGCCGCTCGCGATCCTGAGGACCCGGATCGAGACGCTGGATATCAGCAAGGGGACCAAGGAGCTGCACGCCGACATCGAGAGCATGAGCCGTATCGTCAGCCAGCTGCTGGAGATCGCCGAGCTCGATACGCTGGTGCTGGACCCCGGCGAGACCGCGGACCTGCGCGCCGTGTGCGCCGAGGTGGTCGGCTCGATCGCGCCCTACGCCCTGGCGCAGCAGAAGGATATCGCGCTGCGCGGCACCGACGGTCCGGTGCGGGTCAAGGGCAATGCCGAGATGCTGCAGCGCGCGATCTTCAACCTGGCGGAGAACGCCATCAAGTACACCGCCGACGCGACCTCGGTCGATGTGGAGGTGCATGAGGACGGTTCGGTGCAGGTGCGCGATTGCGGGCCCGGCATCGCGCCCGCCGAGCAGGGCCTGGTGTTCCAGCGCTTCTGGCGCGGCGATCGTCAGCGCCACCGCACCGATGGTGCGGGGCTCGGGCTCTCGATCGTCCGCGGCGTCGTCGACGATCATGACGCGACGATCAAGGTCGAGAACCTGCCGTCCGGCGGTGCGCAGTTCACGCTGAGCTTCCGCCTTGCCAAGGCAGAGCCGGCGACCGCCTGAGAGGCCGGTCCGTGGCGCCCGTCGTGCCCGGCCCGCCGGTTTACTTCACCTTGCCGTCGGACAGGTCCATGATCATGCGCGTGGCCAGATACAGGCGCGGCACGATGCTGTTGATCTGCACGTATTCAGCATCGTTGGAGTGCGCGCCGAAGCCCGAGAGGCCCATGCCTTCGACCACGGCGCCCTTGGTCTTGAGGGCGGCGAAGGCCGCGTCGGTGCCGCCGCCTGTGGCCCTTTCGGCGACGTTCATCGAAAGGCCCAGTTCCTGATAGATCGCCTTGCCGTGGCCGGCCAGGCTGCGCGAAGCGTCGTTGGCCTCGAGCGGCGGACGGCGGACCTCGAACTTCACGTCCACCTTGGAGTCGGGCAGCAGGCGGTTCTTGATCTTGTCCTGCAGGGCTTGCTCGAGCTCGTTGAAATCGGACACCTTGAGCGCACGCGCATCCGCCTGGGCCGTGGCTTCGGCGGGGATCACGTTGCGGTTGGTACCGGACTTGGAAACCGTCCAGTTCAGCTTCAGGCCCTGCTCGGGCTTGGACAGGTCCTTCATCTGCAGCACCTGGTGCGACAGTTCGTAGAGCGCGTTCACCCCGCCCTCGGGCCTTGCTCCCGCATGCGACGACTTGCCATGCACCGTGAGGTAGGCCGACCCGATGCCGCTGGTGGCGAGGCGGAGCGTGCCGTTGGCGTCGCTGCCTTCGAACGAGAACACAGTGTCCTGCTCCGCAGCGAGGCGGGTGATGGTGCTGCGCCAGCCGGGCGACGAGATCTCCTCGTCGCCATTGATGAGCACCGTGAGCGTGCCGTAATCCTTGAAGTTCAGCTTCTGCAGCAGCGCCACGGTGTGGATGATGGTGGCGATGCCCTGCTTGTCGTCGGCGATGCCGAGCCCGTAGGCCTTGTCGCCGTCGACGCGGAACGGCTGGTCCTTCAGCATGCCCTTGAGATAAACCGTGTCCATGTGCGCGATCAGCATGATCTTCGCGCTGCCGGTGCCCTTGAAGACGGCCTGCACGGCCGGGCCGATCTTCTCCGGCGTGTCGTCCAGCCGGTAGATGTCGGTGGTCTGTAGGATGTCGACCGTGCCGCCGAGCTGCTTGAGCTGGCCGGCGATGCGCGCGGCGATCTGGTTGAGGCCGTCGATGTCCTTGCTGCCGGATTCGATCTGCACGAGGTCGCGCAGGGTATCGAGCAGGGGCTGCTGCTCCTGTTGCGCCAGCGCGCGAACATCGGCCGCAGGTGCCGCCTGCGCCATGGCAGCGGCAAACGTCAGGCCGAGGAAAGTGGTGAGCGGGCGGACGAATGAGCGGGTGGGGCGCGATTGGGGCATGGGCGGCGATCTGTGAGTTCGAGGACGGTCCGTGCCTCGTCTATTCACAGGCTGATTGGCCGCCGTCAACAGCCGCAGCATGCCTCGCTTCCGCGAGACATGCCTGAGTGAGGCCGAAAGCCGGCTACTGCTTCGGCTGGCCGAAATCGAGCGGTGGCAGCTCGATCTGCGGCACCTCGATCTTGACCTTGTTGAGGTCGACATCGAGCGGCTTGTCGAGCAGGCCGGTGACGACCACCGGGAACGCTATCACCAGCGCCACCATGATCGCCTGCAGGCCGATCCAGGGCATCGCGCCCCAATAGATGTCGGAGCTCTTCACTTCCTTCGGCGCCACGCCGCGCAGATAGAACAGCGCGAAGCCGAACGGCGGATGCAGGAACGAGGTCTGCATGTTGACGCAGAGCATCACGCCGAACCAGATCAGCGCGGCGTCGGGGCCGACCACGGGGGCCAGCACCTTCTGCGCGATCGGCGCGATCATCGGAAGGATGATGAAGGCGATCTCGAAGAAGTCGAGGAAGAACGCCAGGAAGAAGATGAAGATGTTGATGAAGATCAGGAAGCCCCAGACGCCGCCGGGCAGCGAGGTCAAATGGTGCTCCAGCCAGGTGCCGCCGGACACGCCGAGGAACACCACCGAGAAGCAGGTCGACCCGATCAGGATGAAGGTGACCATGCAGGTGATGCGCATGGTGGTCTCGTAGCCCTGCTTGATCAGGTCGCGCAGGTCCGGGATCTTGACGGCCTCGATGCAGATCCAGACCACCGCGAGATAGGTGATCGCGAAGGCGAGCCTGAAGATCAGGTTCTCGGTGTAGAGCATCGCGACGATGGTGCCGATGCCGCCGGCGATGACGCCTGCGATCAGTACCTTGCGGCCGGCCGAGCTGAAGTCCTTGTGGTGGATGGCGGCGAGCACGATGGCGCCGACCGCGCCCATGGCGCCGGCTTCGGTCGGGGTCGCAAGGCCCATCATCATGGTGCCGAGCACGACGAAGATCAGCACGGCTGACGGGATGATGCCAAGCAGGCACTTCTTCCACAGCGCCCAGCCAGTCAGCGTGCGGGCCTCGACCGGCACCGCAGGCACGTGGCTCGGCTTGAAGATGCCGAGCAGGAAGGTGTAGCCGGCGAACAGCAGGATCTGGAACACCGACGGGCCCCAGGCGCCGAGATACATGTCGCCGACCGACTTGCCGAGCTGGTCGGCGAGCACGATCAGGACGAGAGAGGGAGGAACGAGTTGCGTGATGGTGCCGGAGGCGGCGAGCACGCCCGTGATGTAGCGGATGTTGTAGCCGTAGCGGATCATCACCGGCATCGAGATCAGCGCCATGGCGATCACCTGCGCCGCCACCGTGCCGGTGATGGCGCCGAGGATGAAGCCGACGATGATCACGGAATAGCCGAGGCCGCCGCGGATCGGGCCGAACAACTGGCCCATCGAATCCAGCATGTCCTCGGCGAGCCCGCATCTCTCCAATATGGCGCCCATGAAGGTGAAGAACGGGATCGCGAGCAGGAGCTCGTTGGACAGCACGCTGCCGAAGATGCGGCCCGGGATCGCCTGCAGGAAGTTGAGGTCGAAGAAGCCGAGATAGATCGAGAGGAACCCGAACGACAGGCCGACCGCGGCGAGCGTGAATGCCACCGGATAGCCGATCAGCATTGCAATGATCAGGCCGCCGAACATCAGCGGCGGCATCATCTCCAGCGTGATCATTGCGTCGGCCTCTCATACTTCGCGTCGATGGTCACATAGCCCTGCAGCGCGGCGATCCGCTTGATCACCTCTGAGACGCCTTGCAACGCAAGCATCACGAAGCCGGACGGGATAACGAACTTGATCGGCCAGCGCAGCAGGCCGCCGGCATTGCCGCTCATCTCGCCGACCGCATAGGCCTGGTAGAAGAACGGCCAGGACAGATAGGCGAGCAGCAGGCAGGCCGGGATCAGGAAGAACAATGTGCCGATCATGTCGAGCCAGAGCTGGCCGCGCTCGGACAGCATCAGATAGAGTATCTCGACGCGCACATGTTCGTTGCGCTTGAAGGTGTAGGAGGCGCCGAACATCACGAGGATCGCGAACATGTACCACTGCGCCTCGAGCCAGCCGTTCGAGGAGTAGCTGAATGCGTAGCGGATCATGGCATTGCCGGCGCTGACCAGGCAGGCGATCAGCACGAGCAGATTGCAGACGTAGCCGATCTTCTCATTGAGTCGGTCGATGGCCTGACTTAGTGCCAACATTGGGCGCATCACGATCTCCGCGGTCGCGCGATCTGCGCACCGAATATCTTCTCAAGCATCATCTGGCCGCCGCGCGCATGCGCACGGAGCCACGGCTCACTTTCAGGAGCAGTTGCAAGCGATCGTCCTCCCCCGAAATCCGCTTCCGCCGTTCTTGGCTGCCGGGTCGTCGGCGGGAGCCGACGGAGGCAACGGCCTATCCGGCCAGACTAGCGTGAAAGCTGAGGCACCAAATCAGCGCCGTGAAACGCCGTCAATCGGAAAATGGGCAAATTGACGCCACGGCAAATCGTTGTCCCGCCTTGGTAAAACGGGAGCTGCAAGGGCGTCCGGGAAGCTACGGATTCTAGCCGCCGGTCACGCTCATGTGGCGGCTGACGCTCGGCCGGTTGTGGCGGCGGTCGATGATGAAATCGTGCCCCTTCGGCTTCAGTCCGATGGCCCGGTCGATCGCCGCCGACAGCAGATCATTGTCCGGCGAGCTGCGCAGCGGCCGGCGCAGGTCGGACGCGTCCTCATGGCCGAGGCAGGTGTGCAGCGTGCCGGTGCAGGTGATCCGCACCCGGTTGCAGGATTCGCAGAAATTGTGGGTCATCGGCGTGATGAAGCCGAGCTTGCCGCCGGTCTCGGCGACCCCGACGTAGCGGGCAGGGCCGCCGGTGTCGTCCGCGAGGTCGGTCAGCGTGTAGTGCTTCTCGATCCGCGCGCGCAGCAGCGACAGCGGCACGTACTGATCGATGCGGCCCTCGCCGATGTCGCCCATCGGCATCACCTCGATCAAGGTCAGGCCCATGCCCTTGCCATGCGCCCATTCCATCAGCGCGGGAATCTCGTCCTCGTTCATGTTCTTCAGCGCGACCGCGTTGATCTTGACCGCGAGTCCCGCCGATCGGGCCGCCTCGATGCCCGACAGCACCTTGTCGATGTCGCCCCAGCGGGTGATGGCCCGGAATTTTACGGGGTCGAGCGTGTCGAGCGAGACGTTGACGCGCCGCACGCCGCAATCGGCCAGCTCCTGGGCGAAGCGCGCGAGCTGCGAGCCGTTGGTGGTCAGCGTCAATTCATCGAGCGCGCCGGTCGAAAGGTGCCGCGACAGCGAACGCACCAGGCCCATCACATTGCGGCGGACCAGCGGCTCGCCGCCGGTGAGGCGGATCTTGCGCACGCCCCTGGCGACGAAAGCCGAGCAGAGACGATCGAGCTCCTCCAGCGTCAGCAGATCAGCCTTCGGCAGGAAGGTCATGTCTTCCGACATGCAGTAGAAGCAGCGCAGGTCGCAGCGGTCAGTGACGGAGACGCGCAGGTAACGGATGGTCCGGCCGAAAGGATCGGTCATCGGACGAAACAGCGTGTCGGAATGCGCTTGCGTTGAGACGTTCATTCAGCCGGGGCCTTCAACCAAAGTACTGCAACCAGTTCCCTTGCACGCCGCGTCGCGATCGGCTGCGGCACGCATAATCTATGCATGTTGGCAGGCTGTCACAATGCGTCCCAAGGGATGATGCATGCGATGATCAGCAACATGCAACGTCAATCGCAAAGCGATAGGTGAGCCATATCGCGCGATGCATGATCGCAATCGCCGATGTGTCTCGACCAAAACCAAAAACCCGGCTTTGGGCCGGGTTCTTGTGCAGTGCAAAGAGCGCAGTTGCTAGCGCGTCGGCGCTGGCGCAGCGGCCGGCGGCGGCGCCGCAGCCGGGGCGGGAAACGCCGAATCCGGCGCGCCGGCAGGCGCCGCAGCAGCAGCCGCCGGCTTCGGCTTCTTCCGCTTCGGCCGCGGCTTGTGGGCGCGCGGCGGCGGACCGGCGGGCTGCAACTCGGCGAACACCGGGCTCGGATCGAGCGTGGTGGTGGCTGGGCTGGTGAAGTCGCCCGGCGTGCGGGTCACGGTCACCGGCACAGTCGCCGGCTGGAACTTGGGCATGTTGAAGGTGACGGTGAAGTTGCTCTCCGGCGCCGGGATCGACACGGAGCAGGGCGTCTTGCAGCCCGGTCCGATCGACGTCACGGCGTCGGCGCCTTGCGGGTTCGAATCCAGTTGCACCGGCATTGGCGGCGGCGCTGACTTGAACGAATCCAATGAGAAGGAGGAGCAGCCGGCCAGGCTCAGCCCGGCGGCCGCAATCACGATGATACGACGCATGATCCACACTCTAATGCGGCAATCAGCCACAATCCCCGGACCGACCATAGGTGCGTCGGAACAGAGGCGCAACAGGGGGAGGCCTGTTCGTTAAAGGATGGTTAATGCAAAATCGCATGGCAAAATATTGCCAAGCGATATCAGTACGTTGCGAAAAACTTATGCCGCGATGAGACTGGCGACGGCGTCCGGCAGATCGCGCATATGGCTGATCAGCCGGTCCGGCTTCAGCTCGGTCATCGGGACGTCGGTATAGCCGAAATCGACCCCGATCACCGGGACGTTGGCGCGCCGGGCGACCCCGACATCGGGACCGGCATCGCCGACCATGATGGCGCCGGGCAGCTTCCCGCCGGCGCGGGCCACCGTCTCGCGCAGGATCGCCGGATCGGGCTTGGCGACGCCGAACGTGTCCTGGCCGCAGATCGCGGCAAAGCGCGGCGTCAAACCGAGCCGGTCGAGCAACAGCTTCGACAGCCACTCCAGCTTGTTGGTGCAGACCGCAAAGCGGTGGCCCTTCGATGCGAGCCGGTCGAGCGCGCTCTCGAGCCCGTCGAACGGACGTGAGCCGTCGGCGATGTGCTCGGCGTAGAAGTCGACAAAATCCTTGGTCAGACGATCGAGGTCAGCGAGGCTGACCACACGTCCGTCCACCTCGAGCCCGCGCTCGAGCAGCTTGCGCGCGCCGGCGCCGATCATGTTGCGCGCCGCGGACAGCGGCACCGGCTGCAGACCCTCCCGGTCGAGCACATGGTTCAGCGCGCTGATCAGGTCAGGCGCAGTGTCGACCAGCGTGCCGTCGAGATCGAACACAATGATGGGGGGAGAGGACGCGGACATCTGTCTCTCGCTATCGGGCAGCGCCGCACGATGCAAGAGAAGATGCTAGTGTCGCGCAAAAAAGGGAGGCTCGGATGCGGGAACTTGCCGGAAAAGCCGCTTTTGTCACCGGCGCGGCCAGCGGAATCGGACTGGCCATGGCAACCGCGTTCGCGCGCGAGGGCATGAAGGTGATGCTCGCCGACATCGAAACCGGCGCGCTCGACAAGGCCGTCGACGCGCTGCGCGCCGGCGGCGCAGATGTCCGTGGCGTGGTTTGCGACGTCGCTGACCCCGGCAGCGTCGACGGCGCGGCGCAGGCCTCGTTCCTCGCTTTCGGCAAGGTCCATGTCGTCTGCAACAATGCCGGTGTCGCGGGTGGCGGCGGCATCGACCGGATCTCCGTCGACGACTGGCGCTGGGTGATCGACGTCAACCTGATGGGCGTGGTGCATGGCATCCGGAGCTTCCTGCCGCATATCCGCGCGCACGGCGAGGGCGGACATATCGTCAACACGGCGTCGATGGCCGGCATGAATGCGGGGCTCGGTCTCAGCCCCTATTCGGCAACCAAATTCGCCGTGGTCAGCATCTCGGAGGGACTGAATCAGCAGCTCAAGCCGCTCGGGATCGGCGTCAGCGTGCTCTGTCCGAGCTTTGTGCGGACCCGGATCGGCGAGAGCGGGCGCAACCGTCCCGAGCGGTACGGCCCGCCGCGCCAGCACGCTCCGGACAGCCGCGCAGCCGCGCTCATCGCCGAGATCGCCCGCCGCCTGGAGGCCGGTCTCGACCCGTCCTTGGTTGCCGCCCAGGTGCTGGCCGCGATCCGCGACGACCAGTTCTACATTTTCACCCACCCCGGGATGCGGGCCGAGGTCGAGGACCGTTTTGCGGCGATTTTGGCCGCGATGGACGCCGTTTCGGCCTAAAGACGGGCACGGATGGCGCTATTCCTGTTCGTGAATCGAGGCTAGATATGCGCCCGCCGGGCCGCCCGATGGCGTGCCCGTAACGGACAACCGAGGGGCTATCGGCCGTGGACATGGATGCACTGAAACGCCTAGCGGCGGCGCGCGCGCTCGAAGAGGTGCGCGACGGCATGAAGCTCGGGCTTGGCACCGGATCGACCGCCAAGCATTTCGTCGAACTGCTCGGCGAGAAGGTCCGCTCCGGCATGAAGGTGATCGGCGTGCCGACCTCGGAGGCGACCCGGGCGGATGCGATCCGCTGCGGCGTGCCGCTGACCACGCTGGACGAGATCGACCACCTCGACCTCACCATCGATGGCGCCGACGAGATCGACCCCGCGCTCAATCTGATCAAGGGCGGCGGCGGCGCGCTGCTGCGCGAGAAGATCGTCGCGGCCGCCAGTGATCGCATGATCGTGATCGCCGACGACAGCAAATGGGTCGACGTGCTCGGCCGCTTTCCGCTGCCGGTGGAGGTGATCCCGTTCGGGCTCGCCGCGACGCAGGCCGCGATGACGCGCGCGTTCGCCGAGGCCGGCGTGTCCGGCCAAATGATCATCCGCAAGGGCAAGGACGGTCACGTTTTTGTCACCGATGGCGGCCACTGGATCGTCGATGCGCATCTCGGCCGGATCGGCGACCCGCCGCGTCTTGCGGGGTTGCTCAGCGTCATTCCGGGCGTGGTCGAACATGGCCTGTTCATCGGGCTTGGCAGCGTCGCCGTTCTGGCCGGCGCGCAGGGAATTCGGGTTGTTGAACGGCGATAGCGCCGCAAGCAAGGAGACTTGGAATGAAGCGTTTTTCGGGACTTTTGTCGGCAGCGGCCCTGGCGGCTGGACTGGCGCTCGCGGCGGCGCCGGCCATGGCGCAGCAGCAATTGCCCCCCATGCCGAAGGTCAAGCAGTCGACCCCCGCGGCGATTGCGGCCGCCAAGGAAATCCTGACGATGAAGAACGTGGCCGTGATGTATTCCGGCGCCGTTCCGGGAATCATCGAGAAGACCAAGACCGGCCTGCTGCAGCAGTACCTGAACTACCAGAAGGATCTCGACGAGGTCGCGGTGATCGTCGCCAAGCAGTTCGCGGGCGGCGAGAAGGAGATCGGCGACGGCATGGCCCAGATCTACGCCGCCGAGTTCACCGAGCAGGAGCTCAAGGATCTCGTGACGTTCTACAAGACGCCGCTCGGCCAGAAGCTTTTGACCGCGGAGCCCACTGCAATCAACGGCTCGCTGCAATATATGCAGCAGTGGGCGCAGCAGTTCGGCGTGATCGTCGCCGGCCAGTTCAAGGCCGAGATGAAGAAGCGCGGCAAGGATATCTAAGCGCGCTTGTCACCTCGCCCCGCTTGCGGGGCGAGGGCGAAGAAAGAGGTACCCATGGCCGAGTTTGACGTCGACCTGTTTGTCATCGGTGGTGGTTCAGGCGGCGTTCGTGCCGCCCGCATCGCCGCCAATTATGGCGCGAAGGTCATGGTCGCCGAAGAGTACCGGATGGGCGGCACCTGCGTGATCCGCGGCTGCGTGCCGAAGAAGCTGTTCGTGATCGGCAGCCACGTCCACCAGGAGATCGAGGATGCAGCCGGCTTCGGCTGGAGCATCGGCCAGGTCTCGTTCGACTGGGCTACCCTCGTCGCCAACAAGGACAAGGAGATCGCCCGGCTCGAGGGTGCCTACACGACCAATGTCGAGAAGTCGGGCGCGCGGATCGTGAAGACCCGCGCGGTGCTCGATGATGCCCACACCATCCGCCTCGCCACCGGCGAGAAGGTGACGGCGAAGTACATCCTGATCGCCACCGGCGGCGCGCCCAATCACGGGCCGGCCGTTCCCGGCATCGAGCATGTGATCTCGTCCAACGAGGCGTTTCATCTGAAAGAGCTGCCGAAGCGGATCGTGATCCAGGGCGGCGGCTACATCGCACTGGAGTTTGCCGGCATCTTCGCCGGCTTCGGCTCCGACGTGTCCGTGATTTACCGCGGCGACAACATCCTGCGCGGCTTCGACGAGGACGTGCGCAAGCACGTCCGGGCCGAGATGGAGAAGCGCGGCATCACCATCATCACCGGCTGCACGGTGACCAAGGTCGACAAGCACGGCCGTGATTTCACTGCACATCTATCTGGCGGATCGAGCATCGCCGCCGACCAAGTGATGTTCGCAATCGGCCGGCATCCCAATGTGAAGGGGCTCGGACTTGAAGCCGCGGGCGTCGCCATCAACCCTGCCAATGGCGGCATCCAGGTCGATGGATGGTCGAAGACCTCGGTCGACAACATCTATGCGGTCGGCGACGTCACCCACCGCACCAATCTGACCCCGGTCGCGATCCGCGAGGGGCATGCCTTCGCCGACACCGTGTTCGGCAAGCGTCCCGTGCAGGTTGACCACGCGACGATCCCGACCGCGGTGTTCTCGCAGCCCGAGGTCGGCACTGTCGGCCTGACGGAGCAAGAGGCGCGGGCGCAGTTTGCTCACGTCGACATCTACAAGGCCGATTTCCGCCCGATCAAGGCGACGATGTCCGGCCGCGACACCCGCGTGCTGATGAAGCTCGTGGTCGACGGCGCGAGCGATCGCGTGCTCGGCTGCCACATCGTCGGCGATGCAGCCGCCGAGATCACCCAAGCGGTTGCGATCGCCGTGAAGATGAAGGCGACCAAGGCCGACTTCGACGCCACCATCGCGCTGCATCCGACCGCCTCGGAAGAACTGGTGACGATGCGCACGCCGACCGCGCGCCACGTGCGCCAGGCGGCCGAGTAGGGATGGTCCCCGCGACCGCGAAGCATTCATAGCGGCTTGGCCGGGCTCAACGGCGTCGAGCCGTGTGAGCTACTCCCATCTCCGGGCAAGCTGATTGGCCCGGCGGTTCCGTTGTCGTACAATGCGAACGGTGCAGCCTCGATACAGCACTCGCTGTGCCGCAAGGGGTTGCCCTGTGACACAGGGAGGGACCGATGCCCGCGCTGGTTTATGGAGTGATTTCTTACCTCGTTTTCCTTTTGACCTTTTTGTACGCGATCGGCTTTGTCGGCAATATCGTCGTTCCCAAATCGATTGATCATGGCGGCGCAGCGGCCTCGGTCGCCGGAGCGCTGATCGTTGATGTCGTGCTACTCGGTCTGTTCGCGGTACAGCACAGCGTCATGGCCCGGCAGGGCTTCAAGCGCTGGTGGACCGGATTTGTGCCAAGCTATGTCGAGCGCAGCACATACGTGCTGTTCACCTCGCTCATCCTGATCCTGCTGTTCTGGCAATGGCGTCCGCTGACCGGCGAAGTCTGGTCCGTCAGCGCGCCGGTTGGCATTGCGGCGCTCAACGCGATCTTCTGGATTGGCTGGGGTGTGGTGTTACTCGGCACGTTCCTGATCAATCATTTCGATCTGTTCGGGCTTCAGCAGGTTTACGCCCATTCGCGGGGATCCGTGGCGGAGTCGCCGAGCTTCAGGACTCCGTTGTTCTACAGGTTCGTTCGTCATCCGATCTATCTGGGCTTTCTGCTGGCGTTCTGGTCCACGCCGATGATGACCGTCGGACATCTGCTGTTTGCGGTCGCGACGACCGGTTACATCTTCATCGGCATCTGGCTGGAGGAGCGCGACCTCGTGAGTTTCCACGGCGAGGCCTATGTCAAGTATCAGCAGAACGTCTCGATGATCATCCCGATGCCGCCGAAAGGGGGCTGAGACCGGGCGACGCTTTACGGAACACGGGTTGCGTTGTGCAGGCAGCCCGCGGGCCGGCTCTGATCCTCGATCGGGAAACAAGCCCTGCCTGACAGCCCAACGCCGCCCGCTTAAAATACCTGCGAGCGGCGCTGTCTCTAGCCCCAGGAGGGTCGTGGCAAAATCCTGATGAGGGTTTGTCTGCGTGAAGCCGCAAAGGTTTCATACCTCTGAAGGGGTAGCTTCCCGCCGCACGATGGAGCGCATTGCGGAGAGCCCCCTGCGGCCATTCGTGTTGGTGCCAGAGAAATTAGGGCACCCTTGCTGACATGCATATGTGAATGCGGCCGGGCCTCTCCGGGCTCAGACTGCGGTCATGTTCCGACCGGATCACATGGACGGCTTGGACTACGGCTTCCTCGGTTTTGCCGGGGCGTCGTTTATCGCGCTCATCGTCGGCGTTGCCTGGCTGCTGATCGCGTGACGCTTCGACTTCATTGGTGAAGGACTTTGGCCTCAGCCAGTGCCCCCTTGGCTGGGGCCTTTCTTTGGGCACGCTGGGCTTGTGCACAGATGGCGCGTGCCGTCGGCAGTGCGGCATCTCGCGCGCCTTGGAACCTTGCGCTATGCTGGCTGTTCCACTCTCAAACAGTTTGATGTCTCAAATTGAGGGAGCCGCCCATGAGAGGTCCCACCGAGCAGGAGATCCGGACCCGCGCCTACGAGCTGTGGAAGGACGCCGGCGAGCCGCGAGGCCAGATGGATCAGCTCTGGTACAAGGCCGAGCGGGAACTGTTGGAGCGCAAGGCCGCCAACGGCGAAACGCATTGCGACATCAACGGGCGCAACGAGCCGGCACCATATCCGGCGAAGTTGAGGGGCGTGCATTGAGTATGTCGCGCCGCTGAGCTAACGAGCCCGGCAAGCTGGCCCGGACCCGGAGGCATCATGAGCGACGCGATCGATCTCTCGCAGAAACTGTCGACATTCAGCGATCACTGGTCGCCGCGCACCGTCGCGCAATTCAACGCCTGCGACGTCATGGTGGTGAAAGTGCAGGGCGAGTTCGTCTGGCACAAGCACGACGACACCGACGACTTCTTCCTGGTGCTGAAAGGCGTACTCGACATCGAGCTGCGCGACCGCACCGTCACGCTGAAGCAAGGCCAGATGTATATCGTGCCGAGGGGTGTCGAGCATCGTCCCGTCGCCCGGGAAGAGGTGCATCTGTTGCTGATCGAGCCGACGGGCACGCCGAACACGGGGGATGCGGCGACGGCGGCGGGGCGGAAGGTGGTGTGAGGTCAGGCGCGCCAAACGGCGGCTATTTCAGGCAGAGACCCTGGATCGAACCCAGTTTGACGCAGCGGCTGCCTGGACCGCAATCGGTATCGAACGAGCAGGTGTTCCCATAGCTCCCGTTGATATCGAGGGGGAATTGCGCCGGCTGCTGATCGTTGGTGTTGCCGGGCGACGGGCCGCCAGCGCACACTCCGTAAATGCTTGCGGACGCCTTCAGGCACTGACTGCCCGGCTGGCAATCAGTATCAAACTGACATGCCATCGCCGGCGTCGACGCCAGCAAACATGCCAGAACAATATATTGCATCGAAATACTCCGAATAACGCTTCGCATTCTGTACGCCTCTATGTGCGCGCAAGGAAAACGACGGCGGGTTCGACTTCGATGAGGAACGCGTCGTTCGCGAGACTTGGCACTCCAATCCAAGTCGCGCAAGGCGGATTGTCGCCGAATGTCGCGACGAGAGCGGCACTGATCGCGTCGCGCTCGTGAATGTGACTTTGCTTGATGTACAGTCGCAGTGCTCCGACGTCGTCGAGCGTTGCGCCGACCGAGGCGAGAGCGACGGCTAGATTCTCAAGGCTCTTCTCAAGTTGACGCCCGATGTCGCCGTCGGCGACGATTTTTCGATCGGTATCCCAGGCGACTTGGCCCGATACATGGATAGCGTCACCGAACGGCGTCGGAACGACTGCCACCTGCGCAAAGCCGAAGGGCCGGCTATCAAAGACCCCCGTAGGAACATGGACCGATCGACCCATACCGGTCTCCATTGTTAGCGGCGCCTGCATCGAACACTTGCGCATAATCACGAAATTCGTAAATCCGGTCAACGCGATCTACCTTGTCCAGTCCTCCAGCGGAAAATATTCCGCTTGGCGTTTGACCCAACTCAGAGGTTCAATGTGCCCGTCTCACCCGATCGAGGGGCGCTGCGCATCGTCAGGAGTGTTGCGGTGAGATGCGGTGGACGCCGAGGTCACG
>NZ_JASGSR010000139.1:0-19619 GCF_040446015.1 Bradyrhizobium sp. INPA03-11B | reverse complement strand
GCTCAGCGTCCGAGTCAATCTGTCGCATCAGATCTGTGCATGCCCTAGTGCGAAAGCAGGGACCCATAACCACCGATTTCAGTTGGTCCGCAGGGCTGGGGCCCCAGCCTTCGTAACATAAGCATTTGTGGTTATGGGTCCCGGCTCGCGCGGAGCCTGTCATCGGGCGCGCGTTCGCGCGACCCGTTGGCTTGGCCGGGACGACGAACGGAGTATGATCGGAATGAAGTACAAAGGAGTTTTGCGATGAGCTGGCAGCCCTCGACCGATCCCGAACTCGGCGATCCCAAGACCTGCGACGCGCTGGATCTGATCATCGTGCCGCGCACCCGCGATCTCGGCGACGGCTTTGCGGTGCGCCGCGCGCTGCCGCATGGCAAGCGGCAGATGGTTGGGCCCTTCATCTTCTTCGACCATTTCGGCCCGGTGCAGTATCTCGCCGGCAAGGGCATGGACGTGCGGCCGCATCCGCATATCGGGCTCGCCACCGTCACCTATCTGTTCGACGGCAGCATCATGCACCGCGACAGCGAGGGCAACATCCAGGAGATCCAGCCCGGCGCGATGAACCTGATGACCGCCGGCCGCGGCATCGCGCATTCCGAGCGCACCCCCGACGTGCAGCGCCGCGACGGTCAGAAGATGCTCGGCTTGCAAAGCTGGATCGCGCTGCCTGAAGGCAAGGAGGAGATCGCACCGTCGTTCCAGCATTATGGCGCGGGCGACCTGCCGATGATCTCCGAGCGCGACTTCACCGCGCGCATCATCGCCGGCTCCGCATTCGGCATCAGCTCCCCGGTCAGCATGGTCTCGCCCTGGTTCTACACCGAGGTGACCGCCAACGCCGGCACCTCGGTGCCGCTCGATCCCGATCACGAGGAGCGCGCGATCTATCTCGTCGACGGCGAGGTCGAGATCGCGGGCGACCGCCATGAGGGACCGCGGCTGCTGATCTTCCGGCCCGGCGACCGCATCACCGTGAAGACGCTGCGACCGACCCGGATGATGTTCCTGGGCGGCGACGCCCTGGAGGGGCCGCGCCACATCTGGTGGAATTTCGTCTCATCATCCAAGGAGCGGATCGAGCAGGCCAAACAGGACTGGAAAACCGGGCGTTTCGCCCAGGTTCCCCACGAACACGAGTTCATTCCGCTGCCGGAGTAAGCTATTTCCTGTGATAATCTTTGCGCCCGCACGCCTCATGTGCGGGCGCACGTCTTTGAGAAACCAGCCCGGAAAGACCACGCCCATGACCGCGATGCTATCCAGCGATTTGCCCCTGCCCCGGATCGGCCGCGGCAAGGTGCGCGATATCTACGCCGTCGGCGACGATCGCGTGCTGCTGCTCACCACCGACCGCATCTCGGCGTTCGACGTGGTGATGGCGGAAACCATTCCGATGAAGGGCGCGGTGCTGACCCAGATTAGCGCCTGGTGGTTCCGGCAGCTCGAAGGCAAAGTGCCGCATCACATGATCAGCGCCGATGCCGACGAGATCATCCGCGCGGTGCCCGAACTGAAGAACCATCGCGCCGACATTTTGGGGCGTGCGATGCTGTGCAAGCGCACCACCGTGTTCCCGATCGAATGCGTGATCCGCGGCTACATCTCCGGCTCGGCCTGGAAGGAATACGCGGCCGAGGGCACCCTCGCCGGTGAGAAGCTCCCGGCCGGTCTGGTCGAAAGCCAGAAGCTCGAGCCCGCGATCTTCAGCCCGGCGACCAAGGCCGAGGCCGGCCATGACGAGAACATCACGGTCGCGCGGGTGCGCGAGATCGTCGGCGCCGATGTCGCCGCGACGCTGGAGAAGATGGCGCGTGACGTCTACGGCTATGGCGAACAGACCAGCCGCGCCCGCGGTATCATCATCGCCGACACCAAGTTCGAGTTCGGCACCGACAAGGACGGCCGCATCATCCTGATCGACGAGGTGATGACGCCGGATTCCTCGCGCTTCTGGGCCGTCGATGCCTACAAGCCCGGCCAGCCGCAGCCGAGCTTCGACAAGCAGCCGCTGCGCGACTATCTCGACGTCGAGCGCCACGCCGGCCGCTGGAACGGCGACGCCCCCGCCCCGCCGCTGCCGGCGAGCGTGGTGGATGCGACGAGCAAGCGGTACCTGGAAGCGTATCGGCGCGTTACGGGGACCGAACTGAAGATTTAACCGAGGTCCTTCCAACCCATCACCGTCACCCTGAGGAGGCCGCAACGCGGCCGTCTCGAAGGGTCGACGGCCCGGCCGGTGGCCGATTCATCCTTCGAGGCTCGCTGCGCTCGCACCTCCAGCGACAAAGGCGAAGCCTTTGCGCGGGGATGACGGGGTGAGAGGCGCACTCCGGAAGACTTGGAGCACCGTCATTGGGAGCGAAGCGAAGCAATCCATCTCGCCGCTTTGCGAGATGTGGATTGCTTCGTCGCTAACGCTCCTCGCAATGACGGCCGAGCGGACAGAGACACAGGTGAATTCCATTCACCTCCGTTGAACACAAACCTTTTGTCGGCGCATCCGCTCCACTGCACTCTCCGCCCAAAGCGGAGAGCACGCGATGCGGCAATTGACTTATATCGGCGGCAACAAGGTCGAGTGGTGGGACGTTCCCGCGCCGAGGCTCCTGGATGACCGCGACGCGCTGGTGCAGCCGCTCGCGGTGACGCGCTGCGATCTCGATCTTGCGATCGTTCACGGCCGATCGGGTCTCGCAGGTCCGTTTGCGCTCGGACATGAAACCGCGGGCCGCGTCGTCGACATCGGCGGCGCCGTGAAGAACTTCGCACCCGGCGATCTCGTCATCGTCCCCTTCCAGATCAGCTGCGGTGCCTGCGACCGCTGCCGGCGCGGCCACACCAATGCCTGCACCGCTGTGCCGTTCCGGTCGTCTTACGGACTGAAGCCGGTCTGCGGCGTCGAATATGGCGGCGGCCTGTCCGACCTGATCCGCGTGCCGTTCGCCGATCACATGCTGGTCCGCCAGCCCGAAGGCCATTCCCTGTCGCAAACCGCAGGACTGGCCGATGGCGCGACCGACGGGTTCAGCGCGGTGGCGCGCTGGCTCCAGCAACGGCCCGGCGCCGACGTGCTGGTGATCGGCGGTTTCGCGCAGTCGCTCGCGATGTTCGCGGTGCAGGCGGCGGTGGCGCGCGGCGCCGGCCGCGTCGTCTATCTCGACGATCACGCACCACGCCTCGCCAAGGCGAAGTCGCTCGGCGCCGACATCATCGAAGCGCCGGCCGGCCTCATGATCGAGCCGCCCGGCCTGTTTCCGATCGTGATCGACGCGGCGGCGACCGACGCCAGCATCCTGCTGGCATTCCGCGCGACGGAACCGAACGGCATCTGCCAGCGCATGTATGGCGACTTCGCCGAAACCACACCGGTGCCGCTCCGGCACATGTACGGCGTCGGCATCACGCTGAAGGTCTCGCCCGTCAATGTTCGGGCCGAACTGCCCGATTGCGTCGTCCATGTTGCGGCAGGGCATTACCACCCCGAGCATGTGATCACCCGCCGGGTTCGTTTCGAGGATGCGCATGAGGCGATCGGCGACCCAACCATCCGCGTCGCCTTCGTTCGCGATGGCATTGCCTGACGGGGACCGCTAAAGCGCGATGAATCGTCATCGCGCTCCAGCTCTTTGTTTGAGTATGATCTTTTCGGAAAACCGCTTCGCACTTTTCCGGATCATGCTCTAGGTTGGCTCCAACAAACAAACCCAGGGAGCGACCCATGTCCGATGCCGATACCATGCTCGTCGAGCGCGATGGTCCCGTCACCATCATCTCGATCAACCGTCCGCACAACCGCAACGCTGTCGATGGCGCGACTGCGCGCAAGCTGTATGACGCGTTCCTCGCCTTCGACGCCGATGCCAGCGCATCGGTCGCGGTGTTCACCGGCACCGGCGGTTATTTCTGCGCGGGCGCCGATCTGAAGGCGGTGGCGGCGGGCGATCCCAACAAGAAGCGCGAGGTCGGCGGCCACAACACGCTCGCGCCGATGGGACCGAGCCGGTTGCGGCTCTCGAAGCCCGTGATCGCCGCGATCGAAGGCTATGCGGTCGCCGGCGGCATGGAGCTCGCGCTGTGGGCCGACATGCGCGTGGTCGCGGAGGACGCCACCTTCGGCGTGTTCTGCCGCCGCTTCGGCGTGCCGCTGATCGATCTCGGCACCATCCGCCTGCCGCGGCTGATCGGCCATTCGCAGGCGATCGATCTGATCCTCACCGGACGTCCGGTCACAGGCCCGGAGGCGCATCGCATGGGGCTTGCGAACCGGCTGGTGCCGAAGGGCGAGACCCGCGCGCACGCCATTGCGCTCGCCAAGGATATCGCGAAATTCCCACAGACCTGCATGCGCGCCGACCGGCTGTCGGCGCTGCGGCAATGGGATCTCGACGAGGAAGAGGCGATCCGGAACGAGATGCGCGGCGGGCTCGATGTGATCGCCTCGGGCGAAACCCTGTCGGGCGCGACGCGCTTTGCCTCGGGCATCGGCCGTCACGGCGCCTTCGGCGGCGAAGGCGGAAACGGATAATCCCAAGGCGCCAGCCTTTGCGTTTCTGCCAGCGGCATGCTGAGCTGTCGCAGCCATTCCGGAAGCCAAACGATGCCCGCACAATCGATCGCAACCGAGCTGAAGACCTTCACCACGTCAGATGTCCGCCTGCAGAACGGCAGCGTGCTGCCCGAAGTCACGCTCGCGTACCGCACCGTCGGTACGCTGGCGCCGAACCGTGACAATGTCGTGCTGATCACCCACGGCAACACCAGCGGGCCGCAGATGATCGATCCGGGCGGATCGACCGGCGAAGGCAGCTGGTGCGAGATCGTCGGCCCCGGCAAGGCCGTCGACACCAACCGCTATTTCGCGATCTGCCCGAACATGCTGGGCTCGTCCTACGGCTCGACCAACGCGGCGAGCATCGACCCGCGGACCGGCCGGCGTTACGGGCCGCGTTTCCCCGATATCACCGTCGGCGACATCGTCGCGAGCCAGCAAACGCTGCTCGATGGTCTCGGCATCGAGCGGCTCGTCGCGATCGTCGGCCCGTCCTATGGCGGCTTCCAGGCGCTGCAATGGGCGGTGAACTACCCCGACGCCATGCGCGGCATCGCCGCTGTCGTCACCGCGCCGCTGGTGCCGCGCGAACGCGCCGAGGGCAATGTCGCGCGCCTGATGGCAACGCTGTCGCAGGATCCGAACTGGAACGGCGGCGACTATTACGATCACGGCGGCGTGCTCGAAAGCATGATCCAGATCCGCACCGCGACGCTGAAGAGCTACGGCATTGAAACGCGGCTGCGCGACACGCTGACCGATCCCGCCGAGATCGAGGTCGCGATCCGCGCCGAGGCCACGGAGTGGGCCAGCGGATTCGATGCCAATTCGCTGCTGACACTCGCCAGGGCGCTGCGGGGCTTCGACGTGACGGCGCAGTTCGGACAGATCAAGGCCAAGCTGCTCTACGTGCTGTCGCGGACCGACAAGCTATTCCCGCCGGAGCTCGCGCCGCAGGTGATGCCGGCGCTGAAGGCCGCCGGCGTCGATGCCGATTATTTCCTGCTCGACAGCGATTACGGCCACTCGGCATCGGGCCGCGACGCGCATAAATGGGCGCCGCGGTTGCGCGCGTTCATGGACAGTCTCGGTTAGACGATCGGAACGCATCGGCAGATCCGCTCCGGCAGCCGGCACCCCAGCCGTCCCCGCACGGGGGTCTAAAAATGCACGCGTTGAGAACCGGTTGTCACAAAAATCCTATTGTCGTCCGGCGCCGGGCTCGTCTACGACTGGCGGCGAAAGTTCAGGACATTTTTTGACGTGATTAGTCGATCGCTTTATTTCGGCTCGCGGGCGCGGCGGGCCATGCACGACATTCTAGGCGGCGGTGCGGCCAGCGTGCTCGGCATCACCTTCGGCCTGTCCTACGCGCTGCTGATCTTCGCCGGACCCTTGTCGCCCTATCTGTCATACGGCGTCGCGGCGACATTCATCTCCTCGGCGGTGCTGGCGACCTTGATCGCGCTCGGCAGCTCGCTGCCGTTCGCGGTCGCCGGCCCCGACAGCTCCACCGCGGCGGTGACGGGAATCCTGATGGCCTCGCTGGTCGAGCGCATCGGTGCGGCCGATCCGACGGCGCCGCTGCTCACACCGGTGCTGATCACATTGGGGCTCTCGACCATCGTCACCGGCATCGTGCTGTGCTGTCTCGGGTTGACCCGGCTTGGCCGTGCCATCCGCTATGTGCCTTACCCTGTGGTCGGCGGATTCCTCGGGGCGACCGGGCTATTGATCGTGCTCGGCGCGATCAGGGTGATCACCGGTTACCCCGTGCAGCTTAGCACCCTCTTTCACTTCACCAACATGATCACGATCTCAGAGCTCAGCGCCGCCTGCGCGATGGCGCTAGTGCTGTACCTGACCTGGCATCGCTCGCGCACCCCGTTCGGCCTGCCGGTCATCCTGGTCGGCGGCGTCATCGTGGCGCATCTTGTATTCTGGATCATCGGCCTCACGCCCGAGGAAGCGCACCTGACCGGCTGGACCTTCGAGCCGCCGCCGGCGTCGACCTTCATGCTGCCGTGGCACGCCGCCCAGCTCGCGCAGTATCCATGGTCGGCGGTGCCGGACCTGCTCGGCAACATGATCGCCGTCGTCTTCGTCACGGCGGCGAGCACGCTGTTCAACACCACCGGCATCGAGGTCGCAGTGCATCGCGAGGCCAATCTCGAGCGCGAGCTCAACATCACCGGCTTCGCCAATATCCTGACCGGCGCGCTGGCCGGCTATGCCGGCTGCATCTCGGTCAGCCGCTCGATCCTCAATTTCTCCAGCGGCGGGCGCGGCCCGCTCTCGGGACTGACGGTCGCCGCCATCTCGCTGCTGATGCTCGCCGTGGCGCCGCAGCTGCTCGGCTACATGCCGAAATTCGTGCTCGGCGGGCTGCTGATCTATCTCGGCGCCGACCAGCTGCACAAATGGATGATCGAGTCGCGCAAGCGGCTGTCGCAGACCGAATATGTGTCGCTGCTCGCGATCATCGTGATCATCGTGGCCTGGGGCTTCGTGCCCGGCATCCTGATCGGCGTCATCATCGGCTGCGCCACCTTTGCGCTCAGCGCAGCGCGGGTCGAGGCGATCAAATATGGCTTCGACGGTTCGGAGTACCGCAGCTCGCTGGATCGCTCCCGCGATGACCGGAACGTGCTGCAGGCGCATGGCGGCAAGATCCAGGGGCTGACCTTGCAGAGCTATCTGTTCTTCGGCTCCGCCAACCGACTGTACCAGCACGTCAAGGCGCTGCTGCGCGAGCAGGCGGAGTGCCGCTATCTGCTGTTCGACTTCAAGCTCGTCACCGGCGTCGATTCGTCGGCGGCCTACAGCTTTGCGCAGATCAAGCGCAGCGCACACGAGGTCGGCGTCGAGCTCGTGCTGGTGCATCTGTCGGCCAAGGCTGAACAGGTGCTGCGCGCCAGCGACTTCATCACCGAGGGTGTCTCCGTGATCGACGAGCTCGATCATGCGCTGGAATGGTGCGAGAACCAGATCATCGCGCAGCACCAGGAACTGGCGCAGGAGGAGGCCGATCTGCGCGGCTGGTTCACCGGGCTGCTCGACAGCGAGGGCGACGCCGATACGCTGATCCGGCGCTGCCAGCGGCTCGAGGTCGACGCCGGCGAGGTCATCGTGCACGCCGGCGACGCCGCCGATTCCATGCACTTCATCCTCGACGGCCGCGTCGGCATCATGGTGCCCGCCGATGACGGCCGCACCACGCGCGTGCGCAGCCTCGGCCGCTACACCACGATCGGCGAGATGGGCCTCGTCGCGAACACCCCGCGCAGCGCGACCATCCAGGCGGAGATGGCGAGCGTGCTTTATGTGCTGAACACCCACCAATTCGCGGCGATCCGCGACGAGGACCCCGAGCTCAGCCACAAGCTGCTGACGTACTTCGTTTCCGTGATGGCGGAGCGGCTGACCTTCGCCAACCGCACCATCGCGGTGCTGCGGCGATAGACGATGCGTAGCCCGGATGAAGCGCAGCGTAATCCGGGATCTTCGCCGCAGGCAACTGGCCGCGGATTTCGCTTCGCTTCATCCGGGCTACGGAACTTTCATTGTTGGCCGCGGCGGGACTCGGCCCCCTCTCCCGCTTGCGGGGGAGGGCCGGGGGTGGGGGTCCCACCCCCAGTAGCCTAGAGGAGAGAGCCCCCACCCGGCGCGCAAGGCGCGCCGACCTCCCCCGCAAGCGGGAGAGGTGAAGCCACCCTCGGGGCGACCGCCTTCGCCAGTGTCCTCTTCTCTTAAAGCAACCCTCGGCTTTCGCTCGCCGCGAGCTGATCCATCAGCGCCTTGTCCTCATAACGCGCGAGCGAGAGGCTGCGGGCGAATGCGGGCACCGGCGCGCCGACCACGGCGCGGGCGCAGAGATCGCCGGTGGCGCAGGCGCCCATCGTGCCGTAGCCGGAGAGCGCGGTGGCGAGGAATACGCCCGGCGTCTTCGCAGCGCCGATCAGCGGCCAGTTTTCCTTCGTCATAGGATAGTAGCCGCCATAATGCACGCGGTCGCGCGGCAGCGCGCCGAGATACTGCGCGAGCTTTGGCTGCAGCCGGCTCGCAGCGCGCAGCACGACTTCGGGGAAATATGGGTTCAGCTCCGGCTCGCGAACCGGTTCGGTCGTCTGCTCGGCATTGAAGGCCCAGCCGAGCTTGATCCACTCGCCGTGATCGCCGCCGTCCGGCCGGCAATGGATGCTGCCCGGCATCGGCGCCAGCAGGCGCGCGTATTCCGGCGCCGCTGCCAGTTCCTCGCGCTCGTCATCGGACCAGGCCAGCGTCTGGCCGTCGAGATCGATCGCAAACGGCATCTTTCGATCGACCGCGCGGTTGCGGTCGGCAAACGCGATCTTCTGCTGCAGCACATTGACGATCGGCAGCTGCTCGCCGTGCATCGCCGCGACCTGCGCGGCGAACGGGCCCGCGGCGTTGACGATGATATCGGCCTTGACGGTCTGCCGCGCGCCATCGGCCAGCACATCGACGGCGAAGCGATCGGTCTTCGCGATGCCGACCACTCTCGCGTGCTGAAACTGCGCACCCAGCGGACGCATGGTCTCCAGCATGTACTGGCCAAGCTGCTGGCCGCTGATGTCACCCGCCCGGCGGATATGCAGCGCGGTCGAGACCTCCTTGTCGAAGGTCGGGTAATGCGTCTGGATGAGGTCGCGACCGAGCAGAACGTCGACGCCGTCGGGCGCATTCTGCCAATCGGCCGAATGCGGCGGCACGTAGCCGCGGCTTGCGCCTTCATGCTGACGGATCAGCTTGGCGGCCTGCGCGCCGTAGCCGGCGTAGAGCTGCTGCAGCAGCTCGTCGGGCTTCGCCTCGCGCGTGACCAAGAGATAGCCGCGCCGCGTCATGTGGATGCAGTTGTCGCTGCGGCGCGCGATCTCCTCCATCAGATCGGTGGAATGGTTGGTGAAATCGGCCATCGTCGGATGCGGCCACCAGTTGCGGTAGTTCTCGCCCGACTGCGCCGAGGTCAGCGCCATCGGCTGGCCTTCGTCGACGATCAGGAGGCGCAAGCGCTTGTGCTGGACGGCGAGGTAATAGGCGGTCGCGATGCCGACGATACCGGCACCGATCACCAGGATTTCGACGTCGTTGGTCTTCACACGGAATCTCCATACGCCGCAGCGGGCCTGCGATGGTCAAATTGTTCGAGCGATCAGACCGGGCGCACGTCGCCCGCATCTCGCAACGCCTGGCGCTGCGCCGAACGCAGCGTCTTCTGCGTCTCCTCGATATGATCGCGCAGCAGGCGGACGGCTTTCTTGACCTCGCCGTCGCGGCAGAATTCGAGCAACCGGTAGTGCTCGCGCTGCGGACGCTCCTTGCCGGTCGCCTGCGACACCAGCGCCCGGGTGAAGCGGCCAACGTGACCGTAATTCGCTTCGATCATGCCGAGCAGGCGCGGGCGATTGCACGGCGCGTAGAGCGTGGCGTGGAATTTCCAGTTGAAGGCGCCCCATTGCGCCGGATCGGGCTCGGCGTCGTAGGCGCGAAGGATCTTGGTCGCCGCCTCCAGGTCAATCTCGCCCATCGCGGGGATCGCCAATCGCAACGCATGGCATTCGAGCGCGATGCGGATCTCGAGCAGCTCGATCACCTCGTCGATCGACAAATCGGAGACCACGGCGCCGCGGTTGGGCATGAAGGTGACAAAACCCTCGGCCTCGAGCTGGCGCAGCGCCTCGCGCACCGGGATGCGGCTGGTGCCGAACCGCGCGGCGAGTTCGTCCTGACGCAGCTGGACACCGGGTGCGAGCTCGCCCGAGCTGATCGCGGCCCGCAGCGCCTCACGCACGGCGTCCGGCGCGGAACCGTGAGGTCCGGCGCTTCGATGGTTTGTGGCGGTTTCAGGTTCCATCCGGGATCTCTTTCGCTGGGTGCCCAGGATATCCGATTATGGCTTTATTGTATAAAATCGATTTGCCGATTATGCAATCGCGTGTATAAAATCTTGCTCTATCGTATCCAATATCGCTGACGGCCGCGAGCACCAGATGAATCGAGCAACCAAGCGACTGATTTACCTAGCCTTTCTTGCGACGGCGACCTCCGCCCAAGCGCTTGCTCAATCGCCCAGTGGCACGCTGGCCAAGGTCCGCGACGCCGGCGAAATCCGGCTCGGGCACCGCGACGTCTCGGTCCCGTTCTCCTATCTCGACGACAACCAGAAGCCGGTCGGCTTTGCGATGGACCTCTGCGCGCGGATCGTCGATGCGGTGAAGGCCGAACTCAAGTTGCCGGGCTTGCAGGCCAGGCTGCAGCCGATCCAGCTCTCCACCCAGATACCGCTGATTGAGAACGGCACCATCGATGTCGTCTGCGGTCCCGCCACCAACACGCTGGAGCGGCAGAAAGTCGTCGCCTTCAGCACCACGATCTTCGTGTCGAGCATCCGCGCCGTCGTGCAGAAGGACGCGCCGATCAAGACCTTCGAGGATCTCGGCGGAAGGCCGGTCTCACTGACCTCGGGCTCGACCTCGATCGGACTGTTGAGCGCGCGCGCCCAGGCGAAGAACTTTCAGACCAAGAACATCCTGACGCCGGACCATGCCGCCTCGTTCCTCGCGCTGACCACCGGGCGCAGCGACGCCTTCGTGATGGATGACATTTTGCTGGCGAGCCTGATCGCGGGCAGCCCCAATCCGTCCGACTGGCGCATCATCGACGACAGCCTGCGCACCGAGCCCTACGGGCTGATCATCCGCAAGGGCGATCCGGAGTTCAAGGCGCTGGTCGACAAGACGCTGGTCGCCATGATGAAGAGCGGCGAATTCCAGGAGCTCTACGCCAAATGGTTCACGCGGCCGATTCCGCCGAAGAATGTGAACCTGAATTTCCCGATGACGGCGCCGCTGAAGGACGCCGTCGCCAATCCGAACGACAAGGGCGTGTAACCGGCCATCGCACCGTCGCGTGCGATGGCCACACGCATTTCTCCTAGAAATCGACCGTCATCGACAGCCACAGCGTCCGCGGCATGCCGCTGATCACATAGCCGGTCGGATTGCCGATCCAGTAATGCTTGTCGAACAGGTTGGTCAGCTGTGCCCTGAACGTGGTCGGACGCCCCGCAAGCGTCGTCGCGTAGCGCGCACCGATGTCGAAGGTCGCCCAGTCGGGAACGCTCTGGGTGTTGTCGGCGCTGACATAGGCCCGGCTCGTGTAGATGGCACGCGCCGTCGCGGTGAGGCCGGGCACGAAGGGCGTGTCCCATTCGACGCCGAGATTGCCCTGCAGGCCGGGCGCGCCGATCGCGTGATTGCCGTCGTAGAGGTGGCCTTGCGTCTGCGTGAGCCGGGCATCGAGCCAGGTCACGCCACCGAGGACGCGGACGCCGGGCGCGACTTCGCCAAAGGTATTGAGCTCGATGCCGCGGTTTCTCTGCTGGCCGTCGAGGCTGTAGATCTTGGTGATGGGGTCGATCACGCCGCTCGGCTGGCTGATCTGGAATGCTGCGAGGCTCGCACCGAAGCCGCCAAGGTCGAGCTTGGTGCCGACCTCGACCTGCCGCGTCTTGAACGGCGCGAACACCGCATTGGTGTTGACCGCGCCGGAGGGCGGCGTCGGCCCGGGCGACAGGCCTTCGATGTAGTTCGCATAGAACGACAGCTGCTTGATCGGCCTGACCACGAGTGCGATCGACGGTGATGTCGCGCTCTGGTCGTAGTGCGTGGTCTCGAGGCCGCTGACCGGAGCGTAGCTGTTGGCGATCACCTGCTGCTGGCGCGCGCCGACGATCAGCTGCAGCATGCCGCCCATCGTCGTGAGCGTATCGGCGACACCGACACTGCGCAGCCCGAGGAAGCCGGACTTGCCTTCCGGGAACGTCGATACCGGCGTGCCGGCGGTGGCCAGCAAGGTCGGGCTGTAGATGTTGGTGAGATAGGTGCCGTAGTTGGTCTGGCCGAGCCAATCCGTCCGGTTCTGCGCGCTGCCGCTGACCACGACTTCATGGCCGATGGGGCCGGTGTCGAAACGCGCGCGCACGCCCGCCTCGCCCGAGAAGGCCTCCGATTTGCCGGTCTGGAAGCGGGATGTGCCCAAGGCATCGCCCGCGGTGTTGAGGATCGTCGCGCCCGGATCTTCCCGCTTGTCGTAACGGAATTCATTGCCGCCGATCGCGCCGAACATTGTGACGTTGTTGCTCAGATCGTATTCCGTGCGGGTCAGGCCGGTCAGACTGCGCGACCGCGCGTAGTCGAACGGCTGCGCCAGATTGATGCGCGGATCGGGCGCATTCGGCATCGCGATGCCGGGCACCGGTGTGTAGCCGCGCTGGGCGGCCTTCATCCAGTCGTCCTGGGAGATGATGTCCGCAGACCAGCGGAATCGCTCGCCATGATAATCCACGCCGAGCGAGCCGACGCCATTGCGCACGGACTGCCGGTCGATGCTGGTGTTGCCGCCGTCGATCCCGCCGTTGAAGCGAACGCCCCATTCCTTCTGCTCGCCATAGCGGCGCGCGAGATCGAGCTCCGTGCCGAAACGTCCGTCCGAGATGTAGCCTGCGGTCAGGCGCGTCAGGTCTTCCGCCGCCCGCTTGGTCACGACGTTGACCGTGCCGCCGGTGCTGCCTTGCGGGGCCATTCCGTTGAGGAACGCAGCCGGTCCCTTGAGCAGCTCGATGCGCTCGATCGGAGCCGGGTTGACGCGATAGGCCGGAACGAGACCGTAGAGCCCGTTCAACGCGATCTCGCTGTTCTCGATCCGGAAGCCGCGGATGGTCAGCGCGTCGTAGCGGTTGCTGCTGCCGATCGCGGCACGCACCGACGGATCGGAATTCGTCAGCACCTCCGCGACGCTGGTCGCCTGCTGATCGCGGATTGTCTTCTCCGTGTAGCTCGTCTGGCTGTACGGCGTGTCCATATAGTCCTTGTTGCCGAGCAGGCCGAGCTGCCCGCCCCGCGCGACCTGGCCGCCGATATAGGGCACCGGCAACGCCGCCTGCTGCGCGCCGGCGGTCGGTGTGGCCGCTGGTGCCGACGCATGCTCACGCCTGCTCGCCTGATGCGCTGCCGACGAGCGTGCCGAACGCGACGATGACGGCCGCCGAACCGGCGTGCTTCGATGCTGTGGCGCGGCCACGACGACCGGCGGGAGCGGCGCCGCACCGCTTGCAGGTGGCTGCTCCGGCGATTGCGCGAGCGAAGGCACCGCAGTCAGGAGCAGCGACGCGCACGCGAGCCGGAATGCGCATGGAACATTTGAGGTGACGAGCATGAGGTCCCCGGAGTCTTTTTCTTGGTTTCGTCTCGAACATCGTCAGAGTTCGAGCGCGACGACCGGGGCATAAGCATCACGCGCGGTGACGCCAACTAGAACGCATCTAAGCGATGGGATGAAACCTGTTGCGCGAGACGACGTCGATGCGGCGGCTTCCGCGCTCCGGCTAGTGTTTCATCGAAGACTGCGCACTTCTGCGGCTCTCTGACGGCCCTTTCGAGATTAGAGAGATTCTCGATGCGATCGGCGTCGCGGTCGGACGCGGTGAATTGTCGCAGCGATCCGAATGGCGGCAAACGAACCGATCGACAAGCGTGCGATCAAGCAAAAGCCCGGCGCTGCTTCAATCAGCGCCGGGCTCAAGCGAACAGACAATGACGGCGATCAGACGCCGGCCATCATCACGTATTTGATCTCGACATATTCATCCATGCCGTGCCGCGAGCCTTCGCGGCCGAGGCCACTTTCCTTGACGCCGCCGAACGGGGCGACCTCGGTCGTGATCAGGCCGGAGTTGACGCCGACCATGCCCGACTCCAGCGCCTCGGCGACGCGCCAGACGCGGCCGATGTCACGCGAGTAGAAGTAGGAGGCGAGGCCGAACGGCGAGGCGTTGCACATCGCGATTACGTCGGCCTCGTCCTTGAAGCGGATCACCGGCGCGAGCGGGCCGAAGGTCTCCTCCTGCGCCACCAGCGCGTCGGGCCGCACGTCCGACAGCACGGTCGGCTCGAAGAAGCTGCGGCCGAGCGACGAGCGCTTGCCACCAGTCACAATCTTCGCGCCGCCCTTCACGGCATCGGCGATGTGACGCTCGACCTTCTCGATCGCCTTCATGTTGATCAGCGGGCCCTGGGTCACGCCTTGCTCGGTGCCGTCGCCGATCTTCATCTCCGCGACTTTCTTGGAGAGCTTCTGCACGAACTGGTCGTAGATCTTGTCCTGGGCGTAGAGGCGGTTGGCGCAGACGCAGGTCTGGCCCATGTTGCGGTACTTCGAGACGATGGCGCCTTCGACCGCCGCATCGATGTCGGCATCGTCGAACACCACGAACGGCGCGTTGCCGCCGAGCTCGAGGCCGAGCTTCTTCACGCCGACCGCAGCCTGCCGGTACAGGATCTTGCCGACCTCGGTCGAGCCGGTGAAGCCGACGAAGCGCACCGCCGGATGCTCGCACAGCACCTTGCCGATCGGCGGCGCATCACCGGTGATGATGTTGAACACGCCTTTCGGCACGCCGGCCTTTTCGGCCAGCGCCGCGAGCGCGAGCGCCGACAGCGGCGTCTCGTTGGCGGGCTTCAGCACCACCGTGCAACCGGCCGCCAGCGCCGGCGACACCTTGCGCGTGATCATCGAGTTCGGGAAGTTCCACGGCGTGATCGCGCCGCAGACGCCGATCGGCTGCCGGATCGCGAGCAGGCGCGCATCCGGACGCTGGGTCGGAATCGTCTCGCCATAAACGCGGCGCGCCTCCTCCGCGAAAAATTCGACATAGGCCGCACCGATATCGACCTCGCCGAGCGCTTCCGACAGCGGCTTGCCCTGCTCGGAAGTCAGGATCAGCGCGAGGTCTTCGCGATTGGCGATGATCAGGTCGAACCATTTGCGCAGGATGTTGGAACGCTGTTTCGCGGTCAGCTTGGCCCAGGCCGGAAACGCGCGCTGCCCGGCCTCCACGGCTCTGGTTGCATCATCGGCGCCCAGCTGCGCGATCTTGACCAGTTCGACGCCGGTCGCCGGATTGTTGACGGCGAATTCGGGGGTGCCGACCCAGGCGCCGTCGATGTAGCAGCGATCGCGCAGCAGCGACGGATCCTTCAGGCGGCTGTGCAGGGAGGATGCTGCGGATTGCGTGGCGCGTGCGGCAACGGGCGGGGTCATGGCGTTACTCCTGGAATTTCTTTGGAGGGGTATTGGCCGCCTATATAGTCGGAAAGCCGCTGCGATGCACCGGCGCGCGGCGCGACCCTGCTTCAAGCAATATTGAGGGCTGGCGCGCGATCTTCGTTCATGCGCCGCTGCGCGCTGGCGCTCAGAGCGCGCCGCCCGACATGTAGGTTTCGCGGCGGCCGATCATGCGTTCGGCCGCGGCCTTGGCATCCGCCTTGGTCGAGGTTGCGCAAGTCCGGTATTCGAGGTCGGCCTGCGCCCGCGCATCGCGGCGCCCGAACCATGACCTGGTGCCGGTCTGCAGCAGCGCCAGCGCCTGCGCGACATTGTCGACGGCCTCGAATGAGTGCAGTGCGCCGGTACCCGCGTAGCGAACTTCGTAAAGACCTGGGCTGACCGGCGCTTCGATATTCTCGCCGCGGCCCGGCCGCGGATAGCGCTTCCATTCACTCCATGTCGAAATCATTGCTGCGTCCCCGCAAGGCGCAAAATGACGATCTTTTTCGTCAAATCTGGCCCAATTCGCCGCACCGTTTGTGCAGCGATCTGAATGCGTTAATGCAAAAAAACAGGTACGAAAATCAATCTGCCGATCACGTTACCGTGGCCGCCTTGCTGGGTCACCGGGACCGGTACGGAGTCCACCGCAAAATCTGCGCGCGTGGTGAACACCCTCTGAGCCAGGTCGTTCCTGATCCGCCCGCCTTCACGACATCGCGACACCATCGCATCGCGCGCCCGCCTTGCGGGACCCGACAAGCGGGAGGATGATCCGCCCACTTCAAAACAATAAACCCACCGGAGGAAGCCCAATGCAGAGCAAGGCTCAGATCGATCAAGTTTTGCGTCAGAAGAGCGAGGCGAAGGAGATTCCCGGCGTGGTCGCAGTCGCGGCCACCGGCAAGGACGTGATCTACGAGGGCGCGTTCGGCAAGCGCGACCTCTCCAAGAGCGATCCGATGACCGCGGACAGCGTGTTCTGGATCGCCTCGATGACCAAGGCGGTGACATCAGCGGGCGCGATGCAGCTCGTCGAGCAGGGCAAGCTCTCGCTCGATGAGCCGATCGGCAAGCTGTTGCCCGATCTCGCCGCGCCGCAGGTGCTCGAAGGGTTCGACGCAAAGGGCGAGCCGAAATTGCGCCCGGCCAAGACCCCGATCACGCTGCGCAAGCTCATGACCCATACCGCCGGCTTCTGCTACGACCTTTGGAACGCCGACATGGGGAAATATATGGAGAAGACCGGCACGCCCGGGATCATCTCCTGCCTGAATGCCGCGCTGAAGACGCCGCTCGCGAACGAGCCGGGCACGCGCTGGGAATACGGCATCAATATCGACTTCGTCGGCAAGGCCGTGGAAGCAGCATCGGGCAAGAAGCTCGATGCGTATCTGCGTGACAACATGTTCGCGCCGCTCGGCATGAGCGACACCGGCTTCAAGATCTCGGACGACATGCGCAAGCGGCTGGTCGGCATGCATGCCCGCGGCGAGGACGGCACGCTCGCCGCGATGCCGTTCGAGCTCGAGCAGAACCCTGAATTCCACATGGGTGGCGGCGGCCTGTATTCGACCGCGGCCGACTATATCAAGTTCTGCCAGATGATCCTCAACAAGGGCAAGGGCAACGGCAACCAGCTGCTGAAGGCCGAGACCGTCGCCGCGATGGGGCAGAACCAGATGGGCGATCTCACCGTCGGCAAGATGACGACCGCGGCGCCGCCGTACACCAACGATGTCGATCTCTATCCCGATATGATCAAGAAGTGGGGGCTGAGCTTCCTCATCAACACCGCCAAGACACCGGAAGGCCGCAGCCCCGGCAGCCTCGCCTGGGCGGGCCTTGCCAACACCTATTACTGGATCGATCCGTCGCGTGACGTCTGCGGCGTGATCCTGACCCAGCTGCTGCCGTTCGCCGACAAGCACAGCCTGGAAGCCTTCGCAGGCTTCGAGAAGGGCATCTATGCCGGGCTCGATGCCGGCAGCGGGCAGAGGGCGGCGTAAGGTTCCAGCCAAGCAATGAGCAATCCCTCCCCTCGCGGGGAGGGATTTTTCATACCCGCCATAGGTCGGGCCTGTCCTGCCAGTGCCAAACGACTAAGATCGCGCAAAAAAGTGCGACACAAACACGACCACGAGGAGGACGAGCTTGGCACCCACACCCAAGACAGACAGCTATGTCTGCGGCATTTCCGATACGCCGCTGCTCGGCGAAACCATCGGCCGCAGCCTCGACCGCGCACGCGTACGCTGGGGCGGCCGCGAGGCGCTGGTCTCGCCCAGCCACAATGTGCGTTGGACCTGGAACGAATTCGCCGACCGGGTCGAGGCGCTGGCGGCGGGCTTCCTCGCGCTCGGCCTGCAACGCGGCGAGCGGATCGGCATCTGGTCGCTGAACCGGCCGGAATGGACGCTGACGCAATTCGCGGCCGCGAAAGCCGGGCTGATCCTCGTCACCATCAATCCGGCCTATCGCCTGAGCGAGCTCGAATTCGCGCTCGGCAAGGTCGGCTGCGCCGCGATCGTGACGGCGACCGCGTTCAAGACTTCGGCCTATATGGAGATGATCAACACGCTGCTGCCCGAGCTTGCGAGCTCGGAGCCCGGCCAATTGCGATCGGCGCGACTGCCGCAGCTGCGCGCGGTGATCCAGATCGGCGGACCGGCGGCGCCGGGCACCATTCCGTTCGAGCAGGTCGCGCAGATGGGCGGCGAACGCCATTGCGAGCAGCTTGCTGCGCTTGGCGCGAGCCTGCAATTCGACGATCCCGTCAACATCCAGTTCACCAGCGGCACCACTGGCTCGCCCAAGGGCGTGACGCTGACGCATCACAACATCCTCAACAACGGCTATTTCACCGGCCGCGCCATGCGCCTGACCGAGCAGGACCGCATCTGCATTCCGGTGCCGCTCTATCACTGCTTCGGCATGGTGATGGGCAATCTCGCCTCCGTCACGCTCGGCACCACCATGGTGTATCCCGGCGAAGGCTTCGATCCCTTGGCGACGCTGACGACGATCGCGCAGGAGAAATGCACCACGCTCTACGGCGTGCCCACCATGTTCATCGCCGAGCTCGACCATCCGGAGTTTTCGCGCTTCGATCTCTCCTCGCTACGCACCGGCATCATGGCCGGCGCGCCCTGCCCGATCGAGGTGATGAAGCGCGTCAACACCGAGATGAACTTGCGCGAGGTGACGATCGCCTACGGCATGACCGAAACCAGCCCGGTGAGCTTCCAGAGCGCGACCGACGATCCGCTGGAGCGCCGCGTTTCCACAGTCGGCCGCATCCACCCGCATGTCGAGGTCAAGGTGGTCGATCTCGACGGCAAGGTGGTGCCGCGCGGCGAACGCGGCGAGCTCTGCACCCGCGGCTACAGCATCATGCTGGGCTATTGGGACGAGAAGGAGAAAACTGGCGACGTGCTCGACGTCAATGGCTGGATGCACACCGGCGACCTCGCCGTGATCGACGACGAGGGCTATTGCAACATCGTCGGCCGCATCAAGGACATGGTGATCCGCGGCGGCGAGAACCTCTATCCGCGAGAGATCGAGGAATTCCTCTACCGCCATCCGAAGATCCAGGACGTCCAGATCTTCGGCGTCGCAGACAGCCGCTACGGCGAGGAACTGTGCGCCTGGGTCAGGGTCAGACAGGGTGAGACGCTGACATCAGACGAGGTCCGCGCCTTCTGCCAAGGCCAGATCGCCCACAACAAGATCCCGCGCTATGTCGAGTTCGTCGAGGAATTCCCGATGACGGTGACCGGCAAGATCCAGAAATTCGTGATGCGCGACGCGGTCGAGAAGCGGCTGGGATTGAAGGCGGCGAAGACGGCGTGAGGTTCTTCTCCCTCTCCCGCTTGCGGGGGAGGGTCGGGGTGGGGGCTGTCTCTTGTACACATCTCCGAGCCCACGAGACATG
>NZ_JASGSR010000138.1:0-20357 GCF_040446015.1 Bradyrhizobium sp. INPA03-11B | reverse complement strand
TTCATGATGCAGATCATCACATCCGAATTCTACGGGGCTTTCTCCGAAGAGCTTTCGGAAATGCACCGGCTTAGATATCGGGTGTTCAAGGAACGGCTTCGCTGGGAAGTGCAAACGAGCGGTGAGATGGAGATAGATGAATTCGACGCGCTGCGTCCCGTTTACCTGATTCAGCGAGCAAGCGACTACCGCGTTCAGGGCTGCGTGCGACTGCTTCCATCAACGGGTCCGACAATGTTGCGCGACACCTTTCCGGTGTTACTCAATGGGCAACCCTTCGAGGCCAGTCCATCGGTTTGGGAGAGTAGCCGTTTCGCGCTCGATATTATCAGCGAAGCGCGAAGTACGCAGCATGGCCTGACCAGCGCAACCTACGAACTTCTTGCTGGCATGATAGAGTTCGGCCTTTCGCGACAACTCACGAACATTATCACCGTCACCGACGTTCGGATGGAGCGAATCTTGCGCCGTGCAGAATGGCCTCTGCGCCGGACTGGGCCGCCAAGAGAATTCGGCAACACTCAAGCGGTAGCAGGGTATCTTGAAATATCCTGCGATTGCCTGAGGCGAATTCGCCGCGCCGGGAATCTGCAATCACCTGTACTATGGGAGCTTGCAATGAGACCTGCCTAGCCGCAGCAATCACGGCGCGTTCTCATGTCTGCCTCGAATCGATCACCGCAGAGGTACCAGGAAATAGCCCCCTATACCCAATCAGCCGGTATTGGTCTGCGTCATTTGCGATCAGCCGTCGCGGCTGCCGACTGTGGAAGCATCCGGCGGGCGGCAGCACTGCTTGGTATTCGTCATTCCTTGCTAAGCCGCTCGATCAGCCAGCTGGAGCAGCTGGTCGGGGTGCCGCTGTTTCAACGATCAAGCGGAGGAGTTGTACCTACCCATGCCGGACGAAGCATCCTGCGAGTATCGCGAGCGATACTCGAACAGGTCGATGTGCTGGTCGTTACGGGACGTTCCACCGGTCGCGGAGACGCTGGCCGTCTCTCGATCGGGTTTTGCACCTCCATTTCGGCGGGCAACCTGAGGGCGACCCTGGCAGAATTCAAGCGCCGCGCCCCTCAACTTGAACTGGCCACCGTCGAGCGATCACGTGTTCGTCTCATGAGCTCTCTTCAGAACGGTACATTAGATATAGCAATCGTTCCGGGCCAGAACCTGCCAGATAGCAGGCGTCTGCCGGTCTGGAGCGAACGACTCGTTGTTCTGCTTCCCGAAGACCATCGCCTAGCCGCGCTTGAGGTCATTCACTGGACGGATCTCCGCGATGAAACAGTGCTCCTGAGCCGCCACGATCCGGGAACTGACATAGAGGCCCTGATAATCTCCAATCTGGCGGCGGGCGAGAAGCGTCCCAGGATCGAACGGCATGATGTGAGCCACGATATTGTAAAGAGCCTGATCAGCGTTGGACTCGGAATCGGTCTCGTGATGGAGTCAGACATGGGTGCCACCTTCGTGGGCTCGACTTACCGTCACATAGAGGACGGCACTGGCCCGAGTCATATTAGCTTTCATGCTCACTGGCGGGATGACAACGAAAATCCAGCCCTGGATGGCTTCCTCAAGCTTCTGACGGAGCGCTATCCCTCACCGGTTCGCGATTGAGACGCACGGCGCAACTTTGCAAACCCGCGATCAGTTGCCATGAAGCGTGCCAGCATGGCCGCAACAAGCTTGCCTGGGTCGCTGATGGGCTGACCGGATTCACCTGCAAGGACCTTCGCGTAGGCAACCAGATCCCGGTGCACGGAAGCTGGCAATTCGAGACTGACCTTGACAGGCTTGTCGTCAGGTAACGATCCAATCTTGAGCTTGGCAATCAATGTCGTCATCCTCTATATGGCTCGAGAACGAGATCCCGGTTGACGATAACTCGCACCGGGAAGCCCGGCCGAACTGTCAACGTCGGCTGAATGTTGAGACTGCGTCGGACCACCTGTTGGCCGGTTTGATTCAGCGAGTCGCCAGCTCCGCGCCGCAATGCCTGGATAATAGAACTGTCGTTGCTATTGGTGTCCGAGCCGGCACCCAGTTCCGTCCCAACAGCCAGGAACGTCGACAGCGCAGCCGCCTTGAATAGCTCACCCCAATGATTGTCGACCTGGTCTTCGAGCCCCGCGTAACCCGCGGTATCTGACCCGGGCTGCCGCTCGAGAACGATGGAACGCCCATTCGGCATGATCATCCGCGTCCAGACCAGCAGGACGCGGGACTGGCCGAAGGTGACCTGACTATCGTACATGCCGATCAGACGCGCCCCCTGAGGCACAAGCAGAAAGCGTCCCGTCGGCGTATCATAGATGTTCTCGGTAACCTGCGCAGTGATCTGGCCTGGAAGGTCCGATCTTACGCCGGTGATCAGCGCGCCCGGAATGACAGTGCCGGCCTGCACGAGATACGGTGAAACTGGCCTGGTGATGCGGTCAGGACTTACCGTGCGGCGATCCACAGAAGCGTTGACGAAGGCAAGCTTGCGGTCCTGACCGTTCTGCGCAAATCCATCGTCGTTAGCACCCATTGGACCCGGTGGCGCGATGCGGTCGCTCCCTGCACCCGCAGCGGTGGGCTGACGCACTTCTCTCCCGTTGGCCGAAGCAAACAAATGGCTGATGCGGGCTGCTTCGGTCTCCTGGTCCCGGCGCTGCTGATCCGGATCACCGCCGATCGTCGGCGAGCGGCCCTGGGCAGCCAGGATTGGTCGACCGAGGTCGCCGGGGAGCGGCGGACCTAGCTGCGGGATTGCCTGGTGTTGAACGCCATCGTAGTCCTTCGGCAGCGTCGTAATGCCGTCGGCAATATTGTGATGGTCGGTGCTGTAAAGCTCATCGACCGCCTGGTTTCGGTGACGATTGTTCTGCAGTGACCACAACACGGCTCCGCCGATGACAAGCAGAGCAACAGCGCTCCCTCCGGCGAGAACCTTCCGCGACAACCGCGTCACGCGCGGATGCTCTGCTCTCAACCGAAAGATTTCGGACTGCTCGTCCGGCGCTTGTGACGGAATCGCCTGCTCGTGATCATTTCCATTTTGGGTGTTCATGACGACGGCCTCCCGTCAGTCCTGACAATCCTGACCTTCTGCTGGTGCTCACCGCCAAGCCGGAGTTCGGCGGCCGCAAACAGCCGATCAACGATCAACACGTTGCCATAGGCCCGGTAGTTGACGAGCTCGGTCTTGCCGTCAGGCCCGATGACGAAGAGCGGTGGCATCTCACCTTGCACGATGCCTTGCGGGAATTCGATATAGACCTTTCGGCCATCGTCATATACGGCAAGCGGCCGCCATGGCGCGTTGTCCCCTTCGATCGCATAGCGGGAGATCCGCTGCGCCGGATCAGGGAGAACAGGTCTCAGAGCGACCGCACGCGACCGTTCGCGGACGGCTTCCGGATAATACCAGGCAACGGATGGCATGTATGGCCGCTCGCGGGAGCGGAGCTCGATCAGGTAGGTACGCCGGTCGGTATTGACGACGAGGTTGGTCTCGATCGAAGCGCGGGTCGGCTTGACCAGGACATGGACGCGTCGCGTGTCGCCACTCCCGCTCTCGGTATCGCCCACCACCCAGCGCACGGTGTCCCCGGCCGCGATGGGTCCTGATCCCGTCAACTGCTCGCCTTCTTCAAGCGCGATATCCGTGATCTGCCCCGGTGCGGCGTAAATCTGATAAAGCGCCCCGGGACTGTAAGCGTAGACCTGAGCTGCATTAAAATACCCCCGCTTGCGCGGTTCGACCCGGGCCGCGCTATTCGCTGTTTCCACACGGCTTACGGGTTCAGCGTCTTCCTTTCCTCCCGACTTGCCACCGAGAGCCGGCTTCCAGGGCGGCGGAACGTGAAGCGGTCGTGGTGTGTCATCGAGAGACACTGGCGTCGCCGGCAACGGAGGAACGTCAGCGTCATAGCTGATCTCCGGCGGAATGTAGGTCGCGCACCCACCAAGCATCGACGAACATACCAGGAGAGCGTGAAGACATGCTCGCTTGGCGGTCACGAGCCTCGGCCAGGTCGAATCGAGCCTGCTTTGCGCGAAAGGATGCTTCGAATGAAAGTCAGACGGCGTCTTGGTCACTGACCCAACTCCTTTGACCAGTTGATGGCGCGGACGTAGACGCCAAGGGGATTCTTGCGCAGACGTTCGGCATCGCGTGGCATCTCGATCACGACAGTGAGAATCGCGGTCCAACGCTCGGTCGAGCTCAACGAACTGTTGTCGTAGGTGCGCTGGGTCCACGCGATCCGAAAGCTTTCTGAAGACGCGCGAATGACGCTCGAGACATCGATGGAGATTTGGGCCTTGCCCAGCCTGGCAAAGGGGTCGTTGTTGCGCGCATAGTCGTTGAGCGCGGCAGCGCCACGATCGGTCGTAAAATCGTAGGCCCGCAGCCAGTTTTCGCGCAGCACAATGCCGTCGGCTGGCAAGCCCCTGACATCCTCGATAAAGCGGGCCAGATGATAAGCGATCTGCGCGTCAGTGGGCTGATAGTCGATATTGGCCGGCGCAACTCGCTGGGCTTGACCGAGATGATCGACCTCGACCACCCAGGGTGTGATCGACCCTTGACTTGATTGCCAGACAAGGCTGCCTGCGAGACCGGCTGACAACATGAGGCAGCCAAACGCCATCAGCCGCCAGTTCCTGGCTTGCACGCGCGCCGATCCAATGCGTCCGTCCCAAACCTGCGCTGCTTTCTGGTACGGTGTGACCGGCTCGGGCATGCGCCCGTAGTGAACTGATGATCGTTTGAACATTGATAGTTTCCCCCAGGATCAAGTGATCGGTTTCAAGTCGTGCGGTCTCGGTGTTTCGAGCGCTAACCCACGGCGTGTGGCGAAAGCGCATTGGCTGCGTGTCAGCGCTCTCTTTCCGACAAATCGACGGAGGAGCCGCTTCCACCGTGGTCACCCGAGCGCACCGCATGACCCGCTGCCGACGCACCATGCCGAATAGTCTGAGCACGCTTCATGCGGCGCGCCCATTCAGGCTGCCCTTCAGTCGAGGTGCCCGTGGCCTGCTCGCCCGCTTGCCCACCGCCGCCGAGGGCAGCCGCTGCCCGACGCAACGGGTTCATGGCGGCCGAACCGCCAGCCTCCGCGACGCCAGCAAGGCCGCCGCTTCGATAGGCGGCAGATGCGCCGCTCAAGACAGCACCGCCACCGCGCGCGGCGCCCGCCATCGCACCGCCTGCGAGACCAGCGCCGCCAGCGGCGAGACCTGCGCCAGCCGCAACAACACCGCCGGCAGCAAGGCCTGTTCCAATCGCGGCGCCCGCGCCGAGTTGGGGTCCGCCGGAGACCAGGCCGTTTGCGATGCCCGGACCGAAGATACCGAGGCCCAGCAACGAGAGCGCCGCAAGCACCAGCGTCATCGCGTCTTCAATGGTCGGCTGTGCGCCCCCGATGCCAGCAGTGAACTGCGAGAACAGGGTCGATCCAATGCCGACGATGACGGCCAGAACAAGGACCTTGATTCCAGAGGATATGACGTTACCCAGCACCCGCTCTGCCGCAAAGGCGGTCTTGCCAAACAAGCCAAAGGGAATGAGCACGAAGCCGGCCAGCGTCGTGAGCTTGAACTCGATCAGGGTGACAAACAGCTGGATCGCCAGAATGAAGAAGGCGAGCAGAACGACGACCCATGCGAACAGCAGAACAACGATCTGGACGAAATTCTCGAAAAAGCTGATGTAACCCATCAGGCCGGAGATCGACTCGAGCAGTGGCCGGCCGGCGTCGAGGCCAACCTGGGCGATCTTTCCGGGCCGCAGGAAGTCAGCCGCCGAAAGACTGGCGCCGGACGCTTTCAGCCCGAGACCGGTAAAGCTCTCGAAGACCACGCGGGCCAGGCTATTCCAGTTACCGATGAGGTAAGCAAAGACGCCAACGAAGAGCGTCTTCTTGACGAGGCGCGCCATAATGTCCTCATCCGTCCCCCAGCTCCAGAACAACGTAGCCAGCGTGATGTCGATCGCGGCCAATGTCGTTGCGAGGTATCCGACATCGCTACCGAGCAGCCCGAAGCCGTTGTCGATGTAGTGCGTGAACGTTTCCAGGAACTGGTCGATGACCCCTGTACCAGTCATGGCTTGCTCACCTCGGGCGCCGCCGGTTGCGGATAGCCGTGCAGGATCCGGCTCTGATCCTTGGGGGCGGACGCTGTACCGGTTGAATCATCGCGCCCGGCAGCCGCCGTATCGTTCTTCTTGCCAAGGAAGCGACGACGGTTTTCCGCCCAAACCTGCCTGCAATGCTGATAGGCCGCGGTTTGCTCTGCAGCGACGCTGCGGCAGCGGGTGAGATCAGAGCTGGCTGCTCCTGTCGTCTCCGCCGCCTCTGGCGCCGGCAGGGCATCATCTCCGCCACGAAGCTGAATCGTGCAGGCAGTAACGATCAATACACTGATCGTCGCAAGCACGGACAAGGCCTTGAATGCCCTTCCATCGGTCATTGGTGAAACATCTGCACATTGGAGGATTGATAGCCCAGCCCCGGTGTCAGGAACCGCCGAAGCTGTTCTCGTCCCTGATCCTGGGCCGAGGCGCGCTGAGCCGCTTCCAGGCTCTGTGCCCTTCCCTGTGCCGCCACGGCAGCCGTGAGATCGGCGAGCTGTTGCGCCTGAAGGGCGAGGATCTGATTGCCGGCCTGGGTTGCCTGCAGGGCGCCACTGGCACCCTGGCTCGATGTGACGAGCGCCGACGTCTGGATGCGGTTGGTGTCGAGGTTACCGACGACGCCAGCCTGGACCCGGAGTGCGTCCTGCAGCGCCGCAACCGAGTTCTGCCAACGCGACTGGGCGTTGGTGACCAGCATCTGGGTGGACTGGCTGCCGGTGACCGGCGCATAGCTGGTCGAGAACGCGCGATCGATCTGCTGAACGTCGTACGCGATGCGCTGGGCCTGGGCCAGCAATTGCTGGGTCCGCTGTATCGATGATTGCAGTTGCTGCAGCGATGAATACGGCAGGTTGGCCAGATTCCTGGCCTGGTTGATCAGCATCTGCGCCTGGTTCTGCAGCGAGACGATCTGGTTATTGATCTGCTGCAGCGCCCGCGCGGCAGTCAGCACATTCTGGACGTAGTTGCTCGGATCAAAGACGATCAGCGCTTGCGCGGGCATCGCGACGCTAAGCACCAATGCAACGGTGCCGGCGGCCGCCAATAGGCCAAGACGGTTCATAGCGATTTCTCCAGGTTGTTCAGATCGGGGATGAGGTCGGTCGCCCACCCGACGCCACGGTGCTGGAGCCAGGCTGGCACGAAGCCGTCAGGTCCATGTTCGACGAGGAGCTTCGCGATTGCTGTCTGGTCTGTCCTGGAAGAGGCTGCAGTGAAGGCGAGCGCAATTTCGCCAAGACCAAGCTCAAACATCCGGTTGCCGCGACGGGACTGGCAATAGTAGTCCCGCTTTGGTGTTGCCCGGCTCAGAAGCTCGATCTGACGGTCATTCAGGCCGAAACGACGGTAAATTGCGGCGATCTGGGGCTCGATCGCCCGTTCGTTCGGCAGCAAAAGGCGTGTCGGACAGCTTTCGATGATCGCCGGCGCGATTGCAGAGCCATCGATGTCCGAGAGCGACTGGGTAGCGAAGATGACGGACGCATTCTTCTTCCGGAGCGTCTTCAGCCATTCACGGAGCTGGCCGGCGAAATCCTCGTCGTCGAGGGCAAGCCAACCCTCATCAACAATGAGAAGTGTCGGTCGTCCATCGAGACGGTCCGCAATGCGATGGAAGAGATATGCGAGGACGGCCGGCGCCGCGCTCGTTCCGATCAGCCCTTCGGTCTCAAACGCCTGGACCGGGGCCTCGCCAAGACGCTCGAATTCAGCATCAAGCAAGCGGCCGGATGACCCACCAAGGCAATAGGATTGCAAGGCACGTTTGAGGGGGTTGGATTGCAGAAGGACCGACAGGCCGGTCAGGGTGCGCTCCTGCCGTGGCGCCGACGCGAGCGACGTCAGCGCCGACCACAGGTGATCCTTGACCTCCGGGGTGATCTCGATCCTCTCGCGGGCCAGGATCGCGCCGATCCATTCAGTCGCCCATCCCCTTTCCGAAGGATCGTCGATCCAGGCCAGCGGCTGCAGGGCGACAGGGTTTTCGTTCCCTTCGGACAACGCACCGCCCAGATCATGCCAGTCGCCATCCATGGCGAGCGCGGCAGCCCGGATCGAACCGCCAAAATCGAACGCGAAGACCTGGGCATTCGGGTAACGGCGGAACTGCAGTACCATCAAGGCCAGCAACACCGACTTGCCGGCGCCCGTTGGTCCCACCACGAGGGTATGGCCGACATCGCCGACATGCAGTGAAAACCTGAACGGCGTAGACCCCTCGGTCTTGCCGAACAGGAGTGGCGGCCCCCTGAAATGCAGGTCCCTCGCTTCGCCAGCCCACACGGCCGACATCGGAATCATGTGAGCCAGGTTGAGGGTCGAAATCGGCGGCTGCCGTACATTGGCATAGACATGTCCCGGCAAGCTGCCGAGCCATGCTTCGACGGCGTTTACCGTCTCGATCATGCAGGTGAAATCGCGGCCCTGTATGACTTTCTCGGCCAGGCGAAGCTTTTCGTCGGCTACATCGGGATCACCATCCCACACCGTGATGGTTGCCGTGACGAAGGCTTGTCCAATCTGATCCGAACCCAGTTCCTGCAGCGCCGCGTCGGCGTCCATTGCCTTGTTGTGGGCGTCGGTATCGAGCAGCGTCGACGCCTCGCTGGTCACGACCTCCTTGAGAATGGCGCCGATCGATTTTCTCTTGGCGAACCACTGGCGACGAATCCTGGTCAGCAACCTGGTAGCGTCGGTCTTGTCGAGCATGATCGCGCGGGTTGACCAGCGATACGAGAACGCCAGCCGGTTCAGGTCATCCAAAATTCCCGGCGTCGTCGCACCCGGAAAGCCGGCGATCGTCAGAACCCGCAGGTTGGCTGTCCCCAACATCGGTTCAAGCCCTCCGGTCAACGGCTGGTCGGCCAACAGCGCGTCGATGTACATCGGAATTTCCGGCACTCTGACGCGATGACGTTTGGTCGAAATCGTCGAGTGCAGATAGGTCAGCGTGTCCTGATCATCGAGCCAGCAGCATTCGGGCATGAACCCTTCAACGAGCTGCAGAACGCGGCTCGTTTGATCGATAAACCCGCGGAGAATCTCGCGAGCGTCAGCTCCGACGGTGCGATCGCGCCCCTCATAGAGCAGGCGCTCTGCCCTTGCAGCCCCTTCCTCCGGTGGCAGGTAAAGGAACGTCAGGAAATAGCTCGACTCATAGTGAGCGCCGGCCTCCTCGAACTGCGCGCGACGCTCGGCGTCAACCAGCGCGGAGGCGACGTCCGGGAAGCTGCCAGACGGATAAGCGCCCGCAGAGTGACGCTGCGCCTCCACGAACACGGCCCATCCGGATCCCAGTCGACGCAAGGCGTTGTTCAGGCGACCGGCGACCGCGACGAGTTCAGCCGGCACTGCGCTATCCAGATCGGGGCCCCGGAACCTTGCGGTCCGCTGGAACGAACCATCCTTGTTCAGGATGATGCCCTCATCGACAAGGGCTGCCCAGGGGAGGAAGTCCGCCAGACGAGCATTGGAATTGCGATATTCAGCGAGATTCATCATGACCGGGTGCTCAGAGGCTGAGATGGCCGGGAATGCGCAGATGCCGGCGCACCACATCGACGAAGGCCGGATCGCGCCTGGCGGCCCAGACGGCGGCCATGTGGCCGATGAACCAGAGGACCAGCCCTGCAATCCAGAGGCGCAGCCCGAGCCCGAGGGCCGCCGCAAGCGTGCCGTTGACAATCGCGACCGACCTCGGCGCGCCGCCCATCAGGATCGGCTCGGTGAGCGCGCGGTGAACGGGCACGACAAAACCTGAGACCGGCTCGTCCATCAGATCACCACGCCGCCGCCGAACGAAAAGAACGACAGGAAGAAACTTGAGGCGGCGAACGCGATCGACAGACCGAACACGATCTGGATCAGCCTGCGGAAGCCGCCCGACGAGTCCCCGAACGCAAGCGTGAGCCCGGTCACGACGATGATGATGACCGCGATGATCTTGGCGACTGGCCCCTCCACCGACTGCAGGATCTGATTGAGTGGTTGCTCCCACGGCATGTTCGAGCCAGCAGCCCATGCCGGAGAAGACGTCAGAAGCACCGTGCCAAGAGCGGCCGACGATGCACCTCGAAGCGAACGAAATTGCTGACGCATGTCAGTCTCCTGCTGATGAAAGGTTGTAGTCGCCGGTGACGCCAAGCCCCGAAACGGTGGCGAGCTCGGCAAGGCGACGATCTGCACCGCGGCCTGCGAGTACGGCGACAAGGTTGATCGTCTCGGCGATCAGGGCGCGCGGCACTGTGATGACGGCTTCCTGGATCAGTTGCTCGAGACGACGCAGCGCTCCCAGCGCACTGCCCGCATGGATGGTCCCGATGCCACCGGGATGACCGGTACCCCAGGCCTTGAGCAGGTCGAGCGCCTCGGCACCGCGAACCTCGCCAACCGGAATGCGGTCAGGACGAAGCCGTAGCGAGGAGCGAACCAGATCCGACAGCGTCGCAACGCCATCCTTCGTCCGCAAGGCTACAAGATTGGGCGCTGTGCACTGGAGCTCGCGAGTGTCCTCGATCAGCACGACCCGATCGGAAGTCTTGGCTACCTCAGCAAGGAGCGCATTGGTCAAGGTCGTCTTGCCGCTCGACGTCCCACCGGCGACGAGAATGTTCTTGCGAGCACCGACCGCGACCTTCAGGGCTCTGGCCTGCTCCGAAGTCATGATCCCGCCGGCGACGTAGTCGTCGAGCGTGAACACGGCGACCGCCGGCTTGCGGATAGCGAAAGCAGGAGCTGCAACGACTGGAGGTAACAGACCCTCAAAGCGCTCGCCGGTCCCCGGCAGTTCGGCGGAAACCCGTGGCGCGCCCGCGTGCACCTCGGCGCCCACGTGATGCGCCACGAGGCGAACGATGCGCTCACCGTCCGCCGCGGACAGCGTTTGGCCCGTATCGATCAGGCCATTCGACAAGCGGTCGATCCAGAGCCGCCCGTCCGGGTTGAGCATCACCTCGATGATCGCCTCATCTTCGAGGTAGCCGGCTATCGCCGGGCCCAGCGCGCTACGCAGCATTCGCGCGCCGCGCGAGCTCGCCTCCGATTGAAAGGAATGATTTGCCACCGCCGCCCCACCGAACGAGGGCCAGAGGGCCCTCGGATGGCGAACTAGGAAGGCACGATCGGCTCTCCCGCAATGACAACAAATCGAGGATCGTACTCTAGCGTAGAAAGAGAAAACGTCGGCGAACTGACGTGCTGCGTCTACCCGTCTTCTCCAACTCTCAACCCGTCGCGATGCGGAATCTCAAGAACGAACATCCCTCGCAGAGACAAGCACACCGCCTCCCTCACGACCTTCGAGCGGCCTATCTGCGATCTCTTGAAGCGGGTTTGTCTCTTCAACTTTCGGAAAGATCATTGGTGATAGTGGCTTAGAGATCCGCGCAAACGAGGCCGATTTGGTCTTGACCGCAGCGGCCGGGGGAAGTCTCCGCGACCTCGCAGCTTGTTCATCGTGGCCGTGCAGGCTAATGAATCATGCTATTATAAATTGCATTTAGCGACACCGCGAGGAAACATGGCACGGCGCCTTTCGGATAACCAGGATTTCCCCGTCAACCCGCTCGAGCGTTTACTAGGAGAGCTAGAGGAGCGCATCAACGGGATCGCCGCGATGATCGCGGCGGATCATTATGATGTTACGCAAGAGCCTGCCTTCACATCCCGGCTTGCGCAAGAGATCGAGAGCGAACTACGCCGACACCCGATCAACAGGGGCGGATTGCGCCTGGAAGTGGCGACGCAAGATTTGGGCGACCGGGGGCCTGGTGCGCTTGAGAAAAAGGTGGGAGCGGATCTCTATATCTCGCTCGCTCGCCGCGACCTCAAACCACCCGTCAGCAAGGGCATGCTCATGCAAGCGAAGTGGGACGTGACGGCCAACGACCGGAAGCTCGGCAGCCAAATGGCGGAGATGATGGCCAGGTCGGAGGACTCCTATGTTTGGTTTTACGGACCTGATGACGTTACCTGTGCGAAGGCGAGCGATCTTATGCACGACCGCATTCCGTTCCCGTCCTACAGTGTCGGCGAGCTAATCGTAAACGGTTTGAGATGTTCGCTCGGGGATCGAAGCATTGGACGAAATCTGACTCTTGGACGGGCAGACGGCATGAAGAATCAGCTCGCCGCTTTGCGCGCTCCAAACGGATTGTCTCTCGCGGTGGCGAGGAACACAAAGTAGGCAGAGCTGCGCAAGCACTCTGCGGACGGAAGAGCTTCATGTTGTCGTTCGCCTCGCGCAGCCCGCACTAGCCAGTTTCACCGTAAGCCCGCGGAACGCCGAAACGCTGTGAGGCTTCCAGTAATGCCGGAAGGAGACTAGGTCAGTTTTCGTTGACCGGCCCCTGATGAACGATCTCGTCCGGAACCTCACGCAGAAAGCTCTGCCCCTTCTGCAAACGACGTCCGAGCGCCTCCACAAACCCTTCAAAGCGCTCCCTGCCCTTTGCTTGCGCGGCGACCTGGGCATCGTTTGGCAACGGTGGCGTAATCGTCAGCCAGAACCGGATGAAAAGGGCCAGGGTCTCAGCCGTCAAACCGACGTCACGCTCCAGCCTCTGCATCTGACGCGACAGTCGATCGAGGCGCCGGGCAAACGCCGCCTCCCGCCTGTCCGCTCCGTCCGGTGACAGAAACGAAGCAACAGCCGCCTCCACAATCGCAGAGCGGGAGAGATTCTTGCGATCAGCGAGATCCGAGATCTGCTTCAGAAGCTCTGGCGGGAAATAGACGTTCATCCGGTCGCGCATATTGCTCAGAGCTCCATGCCGTCATTCCGGTCCATGGCGACCTGTCGCGCGACGCCACGCATCTGCCGGCGTATGAGCCGGGACTGGCGGATCGCGTCCTCATCGTCATCAAGGACTGCGGCAAACTCCTCTGCCGGCGTCGGCCCGGTCGTCTCCCTGGCAATCGCGACGTGATCGGGGAGCTCGGGCTCGCGACGCAGACCGCTGTTCGCCGTGTCTTCCCCGGCCTCTGCGGCTTTGTCAGTTGAACCTGCCGCCGGCTCCAGCGTTCCGGGCGTTGACCATCCGTCTGTTTGCGATGATCGGCCGGCCGCCGCTGGATCAGGCGGCGGAAAGACCCGTTCGGTGAACCGCCGGTCTTCGTAGTAGCGAACCTTCTTCGCCCGGATCGGCGGCGTGCCCGCCACCATGACGATCTCGTCCATCGGCGGAAGCTGCATGACTTCACCCGGGGTCAGCAGCGCCCTTGCCGTCTCCTGGCGCGAGACCATCAGGTGTCCCAGCCAGGGATTCAACCTGTGCCCGGCATAGTTCTTCATAGCCTTCATTTCGGTCGCCGTACCCAGCGCGTCGGATACTCGCCTGGCGGTTCGCTCGTCGTTGGTCGCGAAGCTGACGCGGACGTGGCAATTGTCGAGGATCGCGTTGTTGGGTCCATAGGCCTTCTCGATCTGATTGAGCGATTGCGCGATCAGGAAGCTCTTGAGGCCGTATCCCGCCATGAAGGCGAGCGCTGACTCGAAGAAATCAAGCCGCCCGAGTGCCGGAAACTCGTCAAGCATCATCAGGACTCGATGCCGGCGATCACGGGCCTGCAAGTCCTCGGTCAGGCGCCTGCCGATCTGGTTCAGCACCAGACGGATCAGCGGTTTGGTCCGCGAGATATCGGAAGGCGGCACTACGAGGTACAGCGTCGTCGGACGGCTATCCCCGACCAGATCCGCAATTCGCCAGTCGCAGCGACTGGTCACCTGGGCCACGACGGGATCGCGGTAGAGTCCAAGGAACGACATGGCGGTGGACAGGACACCCGAACGTTCGTTCTCGGATTTGTTGAGAAGCTCGCGGGCGGTCGAGGCGACCACGGGATGGGCGCCCTGCTCGCCAAGATGCGGTGTGGTCATCATCGCCTTCAACGTGGCCTCAATCGGCCGCTTCGGGTCGGACAGGAAGGCCGCCACGCCAGCCAGGGTCTTGTCGGCCTCTGCATAGAGGATGTGGAGAATGGCCCCGACCAGGAGCGAATGACTCGTCTTCTCCCAATGGTTCCGCTTGTCGAGCGAGCCTTCGGGGTCGACCAGGACGTCGGCAACGTTCTGGACGTCGCGAACCTCCCATTCACCGCGCCGAACCTCGAGCAGCGGGTTGTAGGCTGAAGACTTTGGGTTGGTCGGGTCGAACAGCAGGACGCGGCCATGACGCGAGCGGAAGCCGGCGGTCAGTTGCCAGTTCTCGCCCTTGATGTCGTGCACGATGGCCGAGCCCGGCCAGGCCAGTAACGAGGGAACCACGAGCCCCACACCTTTGCCGGACCGGGTGGGTGCAAAACACAACACGTGCTCCGGCCCGTCGTGGCGGAGGTAGTCGCGGTCGAGCTTGCCCAGCACCACACCATCCTGACCGAGAAGTCCGACCGCTCGAACCTCCTCTGCCTCAGCCCAGCGCGCCGAACCATAGGTCTCGACATTCCTGGCGTCACGCGCTCGCCAAACCGACATGCCGATCGCCACCGCGATCGAAACGAACGTTCCCGAAGCGGCGATCAAGGCTCCCTCGACAAAGACCTGAGGCGCGTAGGCGTCGTAAACGAACCACCACCAGAAGAAGACCGGCGGGTGGTAGACCTTGAAGCCCGACAGCTCGAACCAGGGACGCCCAAGCTCCGGTTGCCAGGCGAGCCGCCAGGCCGTCCACTCGGTTGCTCCCCAGATGGCGAGCAGAACGATCAGACCAACGACGACCAGCTGTCCCCAGAGGATTTTGGTTCCGGACATCCCAAGCGCCCTTCCGCAACTGAGTTGGCGAGATAGCTAGAGGCCGAGGTCTTGCTTGCGCCCAAAGCCCCATTCAATGCCGCCACCGTCCTTCATGACGCCGTTGACGTGTTGGCCGAGCCTCTGTTCGAGCTCGCGCGACCAGGGCACGAGCTGGAACCCCAGGCCGTTATCGATCATCGCAAAACGTCCTGAGGTGAGCGTCAGGCGCTCGCGGTAGGCGCCGGCCACATGCTCACCGGAGGCGGCCTTCATGTAAGGCAGGCCCGTGTCGGCACTGACCTTTGCCCCCACCTCATCCAGTTCGCGTCGGCGCAACGTATTCAGGAGGTCGCGCTGCAGGACAATGCGCTGGCCATGCCGCCGCGCCAGCCCCTCCTGGATCAGGTGCTCGGTACGAGCTTCCATGGCGTCGCGGGTCTCACGGCCGAATCCCCCCATGGCGAGCGGCAGTGGATCACGCTCGACGATCCTGTGGTCGAGCCAGGTCGCCCCTCTTGCCGTGACCTGTCCACCAAGATCGAGATCGGAACGGGTTGCGAGTCCCAGGGTGGGGCGCGGATCACCGGTCTGTCCGAAGCGCCGGACTTCGACGATGCCGCCGATCGGCGGTGCATGTTCGAAGGCCTCGATGCCTTGGAAGCGGACGTGATGCGCGCGGCCGTCTGTTCCGTCGATCAGGGCCCAGGCTTCGCCAGTCAGTTCGTCATGCAATCCCCGACCGACCAGCCGTCCGATGATCCGGGACGTCGGCTGTCCACCTTCGATGACGTAGTCGGCGACGCCACGCGGTTCACCACGCTCGGTAAAGGCGCGGTGCATGGACTTGATGATGTCGCCGCGCACGCCGAGGTCGCGCAAGCTACGCTCGGCTTCGAGCCCAAGCATCCACTCCCCGGGTGCACCTGATGCTGCGAGTCCCATCTTTTCCAGATGTTGAAGGCGGCCAACCATCAAGCGCCGGATTTCGGGATCGAACAGTCCGGGATTCCCGGGGCGCAGGTCGATGGCACCGGTTTCATCGGCTGCCAGCCTGATCTCCTGATCAAGCCGCGTCCATCGCTCCGCCGTGACTTCCCTCTTCAGCGAACTGCGGATTTCGTGCTCCGGCTTCGGACCCAGTTCGATGGCGACCAGTTCTTCGGCGCGCGAACGCAGGCCCCGACTGATGTAGTCGCGGGACATGACTAGATCGGCGCCTTCCTGGTCGATTCCTCGAACGAGAAGATGGACGTGGGGGTTGTCCGTATTCCAGTGATCGACCGCCACCCAATCGAGCCGCGTGCCGAGATCGGTCTCCATCTGCCTGGCAAGATCGCGGGTGAAAGCCCTGAGGTCGGTCATGTCGCCGGCGTCCTCGGGCGAGACGATGAACCGGAAATGATGGCGGTCGTCCTTACAGCGCTCTGCGAAGGAAATCCCGTCATCACGGTCGCTGCCAGCATCGAACATCTCGGCCCGCTCACCACTTCGTGTCACGCCATCGCGCTTCAGATACAAGAGGTGGGCAGTCAGTGGTGCCGAACGGAAGGCTCGTCCCTTGTGTCGAACAACACGCGCCTTAACCACGACACGACGTGTCGGGCTGAACAACCGGCTCCGACTGAAGGCGAGCCGGCCACGGCCAAAGGTCGAACGTCCATAGACCGCAGAACGGCTGCCAGATGCAGCCTGGCCTGAGGTGTGTCCGGCTTTCTTGGCCGCACGCAGCACCTGATTAATGAAGCTCTTTTGCTTCGGCGCGCGCGTGCCGCGGATACGACCCGGCCGAATATGCAGATCGCTGTCGCCTGCGGTCATGGCCGGGCCTCGAATACTGCACTTCTACTTACAGTGCCGAAATCATCCTTGAATCTTCTGACGAAAATCCAAAGCGCGGCACGCGCCCCGACCGACCGGCACGATAGAACCCAAGCCATGCCAATGGCTTGCGGTTCGACCGGCGAGCCCCTTTTATCTCGCCGTTCTGCCGTCGTGTTTGCCCACTGCCCTCCTCCTTCCGCCAGTTGCTCGCTGAAACACGCCATGGCTTGCGAACCCGCACACCTGCTCATTGCGATGCACCCGAACCCGATCGAGGAACGAACACGCCAACAGACCGAGGGACCATAGGCGAAACATCGGGCAGTGAGATTGCAGTCGCGGCACCGCTCGATGGCATGATCGCCGGTAACCGATCACGCGTTTTCGTCGGCTCGGACCGCATGACGAACAGCGTCGCAGTTGGTGATGACTGTCCGCCGGACGTCCGCGTCGGCGGCAGTTCGATGGCAAGCAGATTTGCAATCCTAGCCACATATGCGCGCGTCTCGTCTGGCAAAGGGCCACCTGCGAGATACTCTTCATAGCGAGATGGTCCCGCGTTGTAGGTGGCAAACACGCCAGGCGAACCATAGCGATCGAGCAGCTCGCGCAGATATGCCGTGCCGGCCAGAATGTTGTCGTGCGGGTCGTAGGGATCGCTTCCGAGATTGTAGCGCTGGCGAAGTTCTGCCCAGGTCGCCGGCATGAGTTGCATCAAGCCCATTGCGCCTTTGAGCGATCTGGCGTGCACGTCATCAGCACTCTCGACACTCTGGACTGATTGGATCCAGTTCGGCGGAATGGCAAAGCGTTGCGAGGCTTCATTGACAAAGCCCGCAAGCGAGTTAGTGCCCTGAAGCTTCGCCGGAGCAGCGTCTGCTCCGCTCTGTGCGAGAACAGCACTGCCGGACGCGGTCAGGAGAAGCATCAGGGGCACGACAGCACAAACTCGCGTACCCAACCGGGCCAGCCATGCCGTCGTGCTCGCGCCCGTCCAGGGTAAAGCTGCTTCGCGCCGGCCGGTCGGCCGCCCTGGACCGGCGCTGCGCGCGCAGGCCTTGCGGGCATTGATCGGGACGGAGGAATGATCCCGCAATCGATCAAACAGAGGAATGGCGAAGCGAACACGTGGAACACGCACGTTCACTCCTCCCAGGTCCACACCGGCAGCGCACGGCCAATCACGGCCGATGCCGGAAGAAATCCAAAATACCGGCCATCAAGAGAGGCATGCGACTGCCAGTTCATGAGAAAGAGCTCGCCATCGCCGACGACGCGACAGCCCTGCCATTTCGGCAGTGGCCGGCCGCGTCCATCGTAGTCGCGCGCCTCGCCCACCACGATGGAATCGACCGAAATCGTGAGACCGCTTCTACAAACCGTCTGCCCTGGCAGCGCCAGCACGCGCTTGAGCATAGGGACGCCGACCGGCAAATAGCCGTTAATGTCGAGAAAGGTGGCGAGCGGTTCCGGAGGCTGAACTGCAACCAGCTCGGTGACCTGAAAATGCATTGCTGGCCGCAAACGATAGAGACCAATTGGTACGCTCGCCGATGCGTTCCAGATGTAAAGCGGAAGCGGCTCCAGAGCGATCGTCGCCGCGAGTGCAGCAGCAGCCCCAAACGTTGTGGTCAGCGTCTTCAAGCGGCCTGTCATCGCATCACTCTCTGACGGTGAAGCCAGGCCTTGTGGCGCGCTCTCGTATATGGACGCGGGTTTTCGTTGACCGACAGGCGGTTATGAACGTGATGCCAATGATCAGGGGCGACGTCAGCGGGATCGATGCCGAGCGCCTCAACGGCATCGGTCATTTGCAGCACGCGCTCGACCTTCGGCCAGCCTGACAGGCGCAGCAGAATCTCTCCGCCGGGTGTCACATAAGGGACGGTCGAGCAGCGCTGTCCAGGCGCGACCGCGCGCAGGATGTCGATCCGCGAACTGATCGTGCCACAGTCGTTGGAAGTCCAACGGACGAAGGCAAAGATGCTGCCGGGTGCAACTGACAGGATGCGCCGGTGGCGATCAAGCTTGCGTTCCTTGACGATGCGACCGAACCGAATGCGGTTTTCGATCCGCTTCTCGAGCCACAGCACTTCCACTTCGGTGAGATCACTCATGTCACCGCTCCCTGAAGCTCGAACCGGTAGCTGCGAGCTTTGGGGCGGACGGTGAAGCGAGTGCGCGGTTTCTGAAGGCAGGCGGGACTGATGGCCCGACGTTGCCAGTCGCCTCCAATGCAGCTTGTGGCCTGGTCCGTTAGAAGAAATCCGAAGGATTTCCGGTTAGTGAAGTTAGAGCGGCCGGAAAGCGCATAGAAACAAGCTCTTACGCTCGATTCCGGTCCCCGATAGCACGAGGATCGGGTCCCCGATAGCACGAGGGTTGCGGTCCCCGATAGCACGAGCTGATTCACAGCTTGTCCTCCTGATCTGGAATGAGACCGCGGCGGCGCAGGCGTGCCGTTAAGGGATCGACGGGCGCAGGCGCGAAATTCAGCCGCTCGGCGCCATTCGGATCGCGCGTGAGCACGAGCTGATAGCCGGGCAATGTCTGGCGCTGGACGATCTCCCGGACGTCGTAAGCGAAGTGTTTGAGCGGCGAGAGGATGCCGGACTTGGCATGGAGGTGCACAAGGTCAAAGCTCCAGCCGCCATCCTGGCGGCCGCCGTGCTTGCGCACGAGACGGTAGAGCCACCGCTCAAGTCCGCCCGTCAGATCGAAATAGGCGCGGTCGATCGTGAGCACCAGCGAGTCATCGATTACGCCGGCGTAGAACCAGTCAGGCAGGATCAGTTCGAGTCCAAACGGGCGACCATTTGCGTCCGCTGTCTCCTTCCACTCGTTGATCCAGGAGAAGCGGTGCCGTCGCCGCTCTGTCGGCTGGCGGATCGACGTCTGCACGGTCGTTGCCTGCAATCTGTCGAGCCCAGCCTTCAGCCGGTCATAGTCACGCGCGCTGGTGCCGCGACCGACAAACGTCAGAATCTCGTAAGGCGTTGCAGCCATCAGGCGCGACGTCTTCAAGCCGGCGTCACGGGCTTCGACAATCTGGGACGCTGCCCAGATCAAAACGTCTGCATCCCAGATGGTCGCCATGCCGTGTTCCGGCACAGCCTCGACACGAATCGCGATCGCGCCGGCACGGAAATCGATCGGTACAACCCGCTTCGTCTTTGCGAGCGAGAAGAACGGATAAGCCATCAGATCCTGCGCGTCGCGGGGCGCGAGACCGCCGGGCAGCGCCCGAAAGAGCTCAAGCTGATCGCGCTCGGAATGGTGTTTGCGGGACATCGTCACTGCTCTGCGCGACAATCAGCGTCGTTCCTGGCCCGCATACGGGCGCAGGATCGGCTGCTTTCTGGCCGGCAGCACGGTCCCCTTCCCGGGGTCAGATGTTGAAGTCCTGGCGCCGAGATCAGCCCACGCTTTCAGGTCATCTACGGCGTAAACGACGCGTCCACCAATCTTGCGATAAGTCGGTCCGGTGCCGTATGTCCGGTGCTTCTCGAGCGTACGCCCCGAGAGGCCAAGGTAACGCGCAGCCTCCGGTGTACGCAGGAAGCGCGGGGGTAGACCGGCCATCGGATCGGGCATTTGAGGACTCCAGGATGACGGCGCACCGCGGTTTGCGGCGCCAGCGTGTGTGCGGTCATCATGGAGAAGCGCGGTGTCGGAGGG
>NZ_JASGSR010000137.1:0-20414 GCF_040446015.1 Bradyrhizobium sp. INPA03-11B | reverse complement strand
TTAATTCGTAGTGCCCGATACATAAGTATCTTGCGAACCGGCGTCCAGCTCCACATTTGTAGCGAACACTACAGATATCTGGAGCGCGTGAATGCCCTCGTCAACCCAAAATCCCCGTTCCGGCCGGTTCCGACGCGTCGTCGGCGGTGTCGTGATCCTTGGCGCCCTGGCCGTCGTCGGTTCGATCGCGACCGGCCATCATTTCCATGCCGCGCAGGCGACCGCGACCGCCGCCGCGCCCGAACCCGCGGTGCCGGTGACGGTCGCCGTGATCCAGCCGCGGCCGACCACCCTGTTCGATGACTTCTCGGGCCGCCTCGAGGCCGTCGACCGCGTCCAGCTGCGGCCGCGGGTGGCCGGCGCGATCCTTTCGACCAACTTCACCGAGGGCGCGCTGGTGAAGTCCGGCGACATCCTGTTCAAGATCGACCCCGCGCCCTACGCGGCCGAGGTCGACCGGGCCCAGGCCCAGCTCGAGGCCGCCAAGGCCCGCGTCGTGTTCACCACGAGCGAAGTCGAGCGCGGCGCGCAGCTGGTCGGCAACAACATCGTGACCAAGCGCGACTTCGACCAGCGCGACAACGCCAATCGCGAGGCGATCGCCAACGTCAAGGCCGCCGAAGCCGCGCTGCAGACCGCAAAGCTCAATCTCGATTACACCGAGGTCCGCGCACCGGTCGACGGCCGGGTCGGCCGGATCGAGGTCACCGTCGGCAATCTCGTCGCCGCGGGTACATCTTCGCCGGTCCTGACCTCGCTGGTCTCGGTCAATCCGATCTATGCGAGCTTCGATGCGGATGAGGAAGTGGTGCTGCGTGCACTGAATTCGATCGCGGATGCCTCCGGCAAGCGCGGCAATCTCGATCAGATCCCGGTCGACATGGTGACGTCGGGCGGCCTCAGCGCCAAGGGGCACATCCAGCTGATCGACAACCAGGTCAACGGGCAGAGCGGCACCATCCGCGTCCGTGCCGTGTTCAAGAACGACGACGGCCGCCTGATTCCCGGACAGTTCGCGCGCGTGCGCATGGGCCAGCCCAAGCAGCAGACGCTGGTGCTGATCGACGAGCGCGCCGTCGGCACCGACCAGGACAAGAAGTTCGTCATGCTGGTCGGCGACGACAGCCGCGCCGTCTATCGCTCCGTCACGCTCGGCGGCGCGGTCGATGGCCTGCGGATCGTCACTGCCGGCCTGAAATCCGGCGACCGCATCGTCGTCAACGGCCTGCAGCGCGTGCGTCCCGGTGCCCTTCTGAAGATGGAAGTCGCCGAGATGGGCGCGCGCGGCATGCAGCAGGCATCCACTGAAACCAACCAGCACGTCGTGCAGCGCTAGGCGCTGCGCGCGGGGGCGGAGCCATGAATCTCTCAAAATTCTTCATCGACCGGCCGATCTTCGCCGGCGTGCTATCGATCCTGATCTTCCTGGCCGGCCTGATCTCGCTGGTGGCGATGCCGATTTCGGAATATCCCGATGTGGTACCGCCGTCGGTCGTGGTGCGTGCGACCTATCCCGGTGCCAATCCGAAGGTGATCGCCGAGACGGTGGCAACGCCGATCGAGGAGCAGATCAACGGCGTCGAAGGCATGCTCTATATGTCGAGCCAGGCGACCACCGACGGCGCGATGACGCTGACGGTGACGTTCCGGCTCGGCACCGACCCCGACAAAGCGACCCAGCTGGTGCAGAACCGTGTGCAGCAGGCCGAGCCGCGCCTGCCGGCGGTGGTGCGTCAGCTCGGTATCATCACCAAGAAGAGCTCGCCCGACCTCACCATGGTCGTGCACCTGCTGTCGCCGAACAATCGCTACGACATGACCTATCTGCGCAACTACGCAGTGCTCAACGTCAAGGACCGGCTGGCGCGGATCGACGGCGTCGGCGACGTCCAGCTCTATGGTGCCGGCGACTACTCGATGCGGGTCTGGGTCGATCCGCAGAAAGCCGCCGAGCATGCGCTGACCGCGAGCGACGTGGTCCGCGCGATCCAGGCGCAGAACGTCGAGGCCGCGGCCGGCGTGGTCGGCTCCTCGCCCAGCGTCAAGGGCATCGACCTGCAGCTTTCCGTCAACGCCGAGGGACGGCTATCGACCGAGGAGCAGTTCGGCGACATCGTGGTTAAGACCGGCGCAGCCGGCGAGGTGGTGCGGCTGCGTGACGTCGCCCGGATCGAGCTCGGCGCCTCCGAATACGGCCTGCGCTCGTTGCTCGACAACAAGCAGGCGGTCGCGATCCCGATCTTCCAGGCGCCCGGATCGAACGCACTCGAGATCTCCGACCATGTCCGCGCGACGATGGCCGAGATCAAGAAGAACATGCCGGAGGGCGTGTCGTACCAGATCGTCTACGATCCGACGCAGTTCGTGCGCTCCTCGATCGAGGCCGTCATTCATACGCTGCTGGAGGCGATCGCGCTCGTCGTGCTGGTGGTGATCCTGTTCCTGCAGACCTGGCGCGCCTCGATCATTCCGCTGATCGCGGTTCCGGTGTCGATCGTCGGCACCTTCGCTGTGATGCATGTGTTCGGCTTCTCGATCAACGCGCTCAGCCTGTTCGGCCTGGTGCTCGCCATCGGCATCGTGGTTGACGACGCCATCGTCGTGGTCGAGAACGTCGAGCGCAACATCGAATCCGGCCTGTCGCCGCGCGATGCCACCAACCAGGCGATGCGCGAAGTGTCGGGCCCGATCATCGCGATTGCGCTGGTCTTGATCGCGGTGTTCGTGCCGCTCGCCTTCATCTCCGGCCTCACCGGACAGTTCTACAAGCAGTTCGCGTTGACGATCGCGATCTCGACCGTGATCTCGGCGATCAACTCGCTGACGCTGTCGCCGGCGCTGTCGGCGCTGCTGCTGAAGGGGCATCACGAGCCGAAGGATTGGCTGACCCGGATCATGGAGAAGTCGCTGGGCTGGTTCTTCCGCGGTTTCAACAAGGTCTTCACCAAGTCGTCCGCGAACTACGGCCGTACCGTCACCAAGGTGATCTACGGCAAGGCCGTGGTGATCGGTCTCTACGTGCTCTTGATCGGCCTCACCGGTGTGCTGTTCAAGCAGGTGCCGAGCGGCTTCGTGCCGGGTCAGGACAAGCAGTACCTGGTCGGCTTTGCCCGCCTGCCCGACGGCGCGACGCTCGACCGCACCGAGGAAGTGATTCGCAAGATGAGCGACATCGCGCTGACCCAGCCTGGCGTCGAGAGCTCGGTGGCGTTCCCCGGCCTGTCGATCTCGGGCTTTACCAACTCCTCCAACGCCGGCATCGTGTTTTCGACCCTGAAGCCGTTCGACGAGCGCAAGGATCCGTCGCTCTCAGGACCGGCGATCGCGGCGGCGCTGAACAAGAAATATGCCGGCATCCAGGATGCCTTCATCGCGATGTTCCCGCCGCCGCCGGTCAACGGCCTCGGCACCATCGGCGGCTTCAAGCTGCAGATCGAGGACCGCGCGGGCCTCGGCTATGAGGCGCTGAACGACGCGACCAAGGCGTTCATGGCGGCGATGCAGAAGGCGCCGGAGATCGCCGGCGTGTTCTCGAGCTTCCAGGTCAACGTGCCGCAGCTGTTCGCCGACATCGACCGCACCAAGGCGTTGCAGCTCGGTGTGCCGGTCACCGAGGTCTTCAACACGCTGCAGATCTATCTCGGCTCCTACTATGTCAACGACTTCAACAAATTCGGCCGCACCTATTCGGTCTATGTGCAGGCGGACGCGCCGTTCCGCGCGCGGGCCGACGACATCAGGCAGTTGAAGGTGCGCTCGTCGTCCGGTGACATGGTGCCGCTGTCGGCCTTGCTGAAGGTCCGCCAGAGCGCGGGGCCGGAGCGTGCGATCCGCTACAACGGCTTCCTGTCGTCGGACATCAATGCCGCTGCCGCGCCGGGCTATTCCTCCGGCCAGGCGCAGGAGGCGGCGACGCGGATCGCAGCCGAAGTGCTGCCGCCCGGCTTTGCCTTCGAATGGACCGACCTGACCTATCAGGAATTCATCGCCGGCAATTCCGGGATCTGGGTGTTTCCGCTCGCGATCCTCCTGGTGTTCCTGGTGCTCGCCGCGCTCTATGAGAGCCTGGCGCTGCCGCTCTCGATCATCATGATCGTGCCGATGGGCCTCCTGGCCGCGATGTTCGGCGTCTGGCTGTCGAAGGGTGACAACAACGTGTTCACCCAGATCGGCCTGATCGTGCTGGTCGGCTTGTCGGCCAAGAACGCCATCCTGATCGTCGAATTCGCGCGCGAGCTCGAATTCGCCGGGCGTTCGCCGATCAGAGCGGCGATCGAGGCGAGCCGGCTGCGGCTGCGGCCGATTCTGATGACGTCGATGGCGTTCATCATGGGCGTGCTGCCGCTGGTGCTGTCGACCGGCGCAGGCTCGGAGATGCGGCGCGCGATGGGCGTCGCGGTGTTCTCCGGCATGATCGGCGTCACGGTGTTCGGCCTGTTCCTGACGCCGGTGTTCTATGTGCTGCTGCGCACGCTCACCGGCATGAAGCCGTTGACGCAGCACGGCGAGGCAACCATCCCTGGAAAAGCACACGCGGCATGATGCCGCGTGTGCAGAGCGTTTTCGAGCGAAGTGGATACCGGTTCGCGTGAAGAAAACGCGTAAAAAAACGAGAAACGAGAGCTTCGGTTTTGATCGAAGCAAAACTGAAGCTCTCGTTCTGTCAGCTTTGAAGGAATCAGGCTGCGATATCGAGCAGCAGAAGTGACGAACCGCGGACCAGTACCTTGCGGCCCGCGGGCGTCAGCTCAAACGCGTCGCCTCGTACTGCGACATAACCGAGCGTGATCAGGCTTTCGACGGCAAACCGGTTCAGCCGTGAAGGGTTTGCTGCGGGAGCCCGCAACGCTTTCAGCGCATCCCACTGATCGGGTCTGAGTTCGAATTCTTCGCTCATTGGTCCAGGCACTCCAGAAGTTCTTGGCGTGCGAGATACAGAGCGCAGATGAATTTCGTGCGACCACAACGAGTCAGGATTTCGATTTATGTGGACGCGCCGTCACATCGCCGTGTCATTGGAATACTTCAATTTTTTCGAATCATTGCGGTGCAATAGCGCGTGATTGCGTCACAGAGATTAACCGCGCGTGGTCACATAGGTTAATCACCAGGATTAACCGGGTTAAAGCAGCCGGTTAACCACGCCGCACGCTTGCACCACCGTCGACCGGCAACGTGACACCGGTCACGAAATTCGCTTCATCGGAGGCGAGAAACAGCGCCGCATTGGCGACATCCCAGCCGGTGCCCATCTTGTGACGCAGCGGCACCTTGCTGTCACGCTCGGCCTCGACCTCGGCGCGGCTCTTCTTGAACTCGCGTGCGCGCGTGTCCACCGCCATCGGCGTGTTCATCAACCCCGGCAGGATCACGTTTGCGCGAATGCCATATTGGGCATTCTGGTAGGCGAGCTGTTCGGTGAAGGCGATCATCGCCGATTTGGTCGCCTTGTAGGCGACGTAAGGATAGGTCGTGATCGCCGCCATCGACGAGATGTTGATGATCGAGCCGCGCTGCTGCTGGCGCATGATCGGGATCACGTGCTTGGCGGCGAGGATGCAGCTCTTCAGGTTGATCGCCACGCAGCGGTCGAACGCCTCCTCGGTGATGTCGAGCAATTCGGCATCGCCACCGGAGAGGCTGACGCCGACATTGTTGTGCAGGATATCGACGCTGCCCCAGCGGCCATGCGCATCCGCCACCATCGCCTTGATGTCGGCATTCTTGGTGACATCGGCCTTGAAGGCGACTGACGTCCCGCCCTTGGCCGCGATCAGGTCGACGGTCTCCTGCGCCGACGCGAGATTGTGATCGACGCACAGCACCTTGGCGCCTTCACGGGCGAAGGTCAGCGCGGTGGCGCGGCCGTTGCCGATGCCCTCGCCGGGGCTCTGGCCGGCGCCGACGACGATGGCGACACGATCTTGCAGGCGCATGTCACTTCACTCCCGGGATCGGGTACTGCTGCAGTACCTCTTTGTAGGTGGGCTCGTTGTCGATCTGCATGGTGGCGAGCACGCGCACCACCGCGCAGTAGAACGCGATCGTCAGCACCAGGTCGGTCATGTGCTCGTCGAAGAGATGCTGCTTGATCTCGGCGAAGGTCGCCTCCGACATTGCGAGCTCGCGCACCATCTCGCGGGCGCCCCTGAGGATCGCCTTCGCCAGCGGCTCGAGCTTCGAGGGTTTGCCGTCGGTCTCCGCGATCAGGCCCTGGATATCTTCGTCGGTGACGCCGAACTCCTTGCCGATCTTCACATGGTGGGTGAACTCGTACTCGGATTTCTCCAGCCAGCCGACTTGCAGGATCGCAAGCTCGCGCAGCCGCGGGTCGAGCTTGCTCTTGAAGCGGATGTAGCCGCCGATGCCGTTGAAGGCGCGCGCCATGTCCGGCGAGTTGACCAAAAGCTTGTGCAGATTGGTGTTGCGCTTGAGCATGTCGCGATACTCAGGTGCGACCTGGTCGGCTTCGAGATAGGGCAGGCGGGCCATTGTTGTTGTCCTTGGTTCGGCGGCTTGCGGAGAGGGCGGCTGTCGCTTCAGCCGTAGAGTGCCTTATGCTCGCTGGCGTAGTTGGCGTAGGAATCCTTCATGCTGGCGCCGTTCAGCAGCATGGTCGCGACCACGGCGTCGTCGGCATCGAACACGGTCGAGCGCACCCACATGCTCTCGGTGCGCTTGCTGCCGGAGAGCGCCACGACCTCGCGCTCGACCCAATAGGTCTCGCCGGGGAATAGCGGCCCGCGCAGCAGCCGGATTTCCTGGTCGGCGAACAGTCCGACGGCGGGGCCGCGGACCGGCAGCCGGTCCTCGCGGGCGCGGTACTGGAACAGCACGCTCAGCATCTCCATCGGGATGACGGCGCGGCCCCACGGATTGTGCTCCTGCGCGTAGTAGCCATCCGAGGGCTCGGTGATCACCTTCAGCTTGTCGGCGAGCGAGAACGGATAGAGGTCGCCCATGTTCTGGTCGAAATCCATCTTGATCGCCTGCCGGGGCGTCTTCATGCCGACCTTGATGTCGGCGAGGATCACGGGATCGATCAGCGGCTTCAATTCGCCGAGCCTGCGGCTCAGCGCCGTCTCGGTGCCGTCACCGTCGATCGAGGCGGTGCCGCGCAGGATCTCGGTGCCGTCGCGCTTGATCATCCCGATCTCGCACACGGTCTGGCCCGGCTTCGGCTTCTCGATCTGGGCCTGTACTTCCTCGCCTTCGAACACCGGGGTGCGGTAATGCGCGGACAGGCAGCCGGTCTCGAACCAGGCGCGGCCCCAGATCCGTTCGCACAGCGGCGCGAACTGGCTGAAATGGGTCGGCCCCTCGATGGTGCCGCCGCGGAAGCCGAGCTTCTGGGCGGTTGCATCGTCGTGGATCGAAGCGTGAGAGTCGTAGGTCTGGGCCTGCAGCATCTGCTTCGGGCTGCGCCAGGGACCCACCAGCAGATTGTCCTTCTCCACGATTTCCGTGGTGAACGCGGATTCGACTTTAATCATCCTTGGTCTCCCTTTGCGCGCCACCGTTTCAAAGATGCCGGGGTTCGGCAAGGCCTCGCAGAGCAACAAGGCCTCGCAGAGCAACAAGCCCTCGCACACGCAACAACGAGATATGTGCTGCGGCCATGGAAACGGGGCTGTTGATGCATAACAAAATCAGTGCATGCTGATGCATGATCATGCGCACGACAATGAGACCGGTTCGGGCCGGCGCGACGGATCTACGGGGAGCGTGAGACTGATGGCGTTGATGGACGTTGGACTGGACGACAAGTACCGGTTGGACACAAAGCGAATCTTCCTCTCCGGTACCCAAGCCCTGGTCCGATTGCCCATGTTGCAGCGCGAACGCGACCGCGCGCACGGGCTGAACACCGCCGGTTTCATCTCCGGATACCGCGGCTCGCCGCTCGGCATGTACGACCACGCGCTGTGGCGGGCGAAATCCTTCCTCAAAGAGCACGACATCGCCTTCGTTCCCGGCCTCAATGAGGATCTGGCGGCGACCGCGGTGTGGGGCAGCCAGCAGGTCGGCATGTTCCCCGGCGCCAAGGTCGATGGCGTGTTCGGCATCTGGTACGGCAAGGGCCCCGGCGTCGACCGCTCGCTCGATGCGCTCAAGCACGCCAATTCCGCCGGCACGTCGCCGAATGGCGGCGTGATCGCGCTGGCCGGTGACGACCATGGCTGCCAGTCCTCGACCCTGGCGCATCAGAGCGAGCAGGTGTTCGCCTCGGCGCTGATGCCGGTGGTCAATCCGGCGACGCTGCAGGACTATCTCGACCTCGGCATCCTCGGTTTTGCGTTGTCGCGCTATTCCGGCTGTTGGGTCGGTTTCAAGGCGATCTCGGAGACGGTGGAGAGCTCAGCCTCGATCGTCAGCGATCCCGATCGCATCAAGATCATCATGCCCGACGATTTCGAGATGCCGCCGGGCGGCCTCTCGATCCGCTGGCCGGACCCGCCACTGGAGGCCGAGCGCAGGCTGCACGGACCCAAGATGGAGGCGGTCGCGGCCTTCGCCCGCGCCAACCGGTTCGACCGCATCGTGCTGGATTCCAAGCCGGCGCGGCTCGGCATCATGGCGACCGGCAAGGCCTATCTCGACCTGCGCCAGGCGCTCGCCGATCTCGGCATCACCGATGCCGAGGCGCAGGCGCTGGGCTTGCGCATCTACAAGGTGGCGCTGACCTGGCCGCTTGAAGCCAATGGCGCGCGCGCCTTCGCCGAGGGCCTGCAGGACGTGCTGGTTGTCGAGGAGAAGCGCGGCTTCATCGAGGACCAGTTGGTCCGCATCCTCTACAACATGGACGCGTCGAAGCGTCCGTCAGTGGTCGGCAAGCGCGACGAGAGCGGCGCGCCGCTGCTGCCGAGCGAGGGCGAGCTGACGCCGACCATGGTCGCTGCCGCCGTGGTGGCGCGGCTGCGCAAGCTCGGCCACCGCAGCCCGCTGCTGGAGCAGCGCCTGGCAAAACTCGAGGCGTTCGATCGCCCGGCCGAGGGGACCGGTGCCGCGAAGCTGTCGCGCACGCCGTATTTCTGCTCGGGCTGCCCGCACAACTCGTCGACCAAGATCCCCGAGGGCAGCCGCGCCATGGCCGGCATCGGCTGTCACGGCATGGCGCTGTCGGTGCCGAACCGCAACACCCAGACCATCTCGCATATGGGCGCGGAGGGCGTGAGCTGGATCGGGCAGGCGCCGTTCACCAGCGAACAGCACGTGTTCCAGAACCTCGGCGACGGCACCTACACCCATTCGGGTCTGCTGGCGCTGCGCGCGGCGGCTGCGGCCGGCGTCAACATCACCTACAAGATCCTCTACAACGACGCGGTCGCGATGACCGGCGGCCAGCCCGCCGAAGGTGGCTTCACGGTGGCGCAGATTGCGCATCAGGTCTGGGCGGAGGGCACCAAGAAGCTCGCGATCGTGTCCGACGATCCCGACAAATATCCCGCCAATTATTTCCCGTCCGGCGCCACCATCCATCATCGCCGTGAGCTCGATGCCGTGCAGCGGACCTTGCGCGAGATCGAGGGCCTTACCGTCCTGATCTACGACCAGACCTGTGCCGCCGAGAAGCGCCGCCGCCGCAAGCGCGGGCTGTTTCCCGATCCGGCCAAGCGCGTCTTCATCAATGAGCGCGTCTGCGAAGGCTGCGGCGATTGCTCGGTGGCGTCGAACTGCGTCTCGGTGCAGCCGCTGGAGACCGAGCTCGGCCGCAAGCGCCGCATCGACCAGTCGAACTGCAACAAGGATTTCTCCTGCATCGAAGGCTTCTGCCCGAGCTTCGTGATGGTGCAGGATCCCAAGCTGCGCAAGGCTGACCGCACCGCCGCCGATCCCAAGGCACTGTTCGCCGACCTCCCGGCGCCGCCCGCGGCCGCGTTGACCGCTCCCTACAACATCCTGATCACCGGCATCGGCGGCACGGGTGTCATCACCATCGGCGCGCTGCTCGGCATGGCCGCGCATGTCGAGGGGCTCGCCTGCTCGACGCTCGACTTCACCGGCCTGTCGCAGAAGAACGGCGCGGTCATGAGCCATGTCCGGCTCGCGCCCGCGTCCGACATGCTGACCACGGTCCGCATCGCGCCCGGCAATGCCAATCTGATCCTCGGCTGCGACCTCGTCGTCGCCACCAGCGTGCCGGCGCTGAGCCGCGCTGAGCGCGGCGTCACCCGCGCCGTCGTCAACGCCGATTTGCTGCCGACCGCGAGCTTCGTGATCGATCCCGATATCGATTTCGAGGCCAGCTCGATGCGCGATGCGCTGAACGGCGCGGTGACGCCTGGCGATCTCGATATTCTCGATGCCACCGGGCTTGCGACCGCGCTGATGGGCGACAGCATCGCGACCAACGCCTTCATGCTCGGCTTCGCGTTCCAGCGCGGCGCGATCCCGCTCTCGCTGGAGGCGATCCTGAAAGCGATCGAGCTCAACGGCGCCGCCATCGAGATGAACAAGACCGCGTTCTCGTGGGGCCGGCTCGCCGCGCACGATCTGCAGCGCGTGGTCAGCGCCGCGCGCTTCAAGAATGCAGGCACAGCGCCGGCAAAGAAGACGCTCGACGAGGTGATCGCGTTCCGCGCCAAATTCCTCACTGACTATCAGGATGCGGCTTACGCCAAGCGCTATCTCGACGACGTCGCGCGCGTCCGCTCAGCCGAGGCCGCGTCGGCTCCGGGCTCGCAGGACCTGACCGAGGCTTTTGCAAAAGGCCTGTTCAAGCTGATGGCCTACAAGGACGAATACGAGGTCGCGCGGCTCTATTCCGACGGCGAGTTTGCGAAGGCCTTGCGGGAGCAGTTCGAGGGCAATTCCGGTCTGAAGGTCCTGCTGGCGCCGCCGCTGCTGGCGCAGCGCGATCCCGTCACCGGGCGTTTGCAGAAGCGCGAGTTCGGGCCGTGGATCTTCAAGGCGTTCGGCCTGCTGGCGGGGCTGAAGGGCCTGCGCGGCACTGCGTTCGACATCTTCGGCTATACCGCCGAGCGCAAGATGGAACGCGCGCTGCCGGTCGACTATTCGGCGATGGTCCTGCGTCATCTCGACGGCAAGAAGCCGCTCGATTTGCCGCGCCTCGTGGCGCTGGCGAAGGCTGCGGACCTCGTGCGCGGCTATGGCCACATCAAGGAAGGCAACGTCGCCCGCTACCGCACCGAATGCGCGCGGCTGGAGCGCGCGATCGGCCAGCCGCTGGCGCAAGCGGCGGAATAGGCCAAAGCATTTTCGAGCGAAGCGGCTACCGGTTCGCGTGAAGAAAACGCGTCAGAGCAGGATCTAGGGCGCCGATCCGATTCCATCGGAACGGGGCGGCCGGGGAACTTTCCACGGCCGCCTTGGTTGACCGGTAACCCTGCCCGCAACCTGCGGCTGGATTCGCGCGGCCGGGTCCCTACATGATGGCTGTTCCGTTCGAGTGATTTCAGGAGGCCCTTTTGACGGTCCTGAAAAGCGTTTTCGTTGCAACCGTTTGTACCGCGTGCCTGGCTTTAGGCGGCGTGGCGTTTGCTGACGACTACCGCCCCAGCGAGTTCTTCAGCCTCGATCTCTCCCGCGCTGTGCTGTCGCCGAAGCCGCTTGGCCCGCCCGCGCAGTTCGAGCCGGTTCCGGTGGAGGCGAAGACCGACCACGGTCCGGATCAGCATGCTGCCGCTGAACCGAAGATCGAGGAGCCGAAGGTCGAGCGGCAGAAGCCCGTGCGGACGACCCGGGTGACGGAGCCTCGTGAGACGGCGCCGCATGAGAGGAAGCGCGCGGTCGCGCACGTTCCGGCCCGCTCCAAGCTCGCGCGCCGGCATTCCAACCCGCTCAATGCGGAAGCCCGCGACACCCGGATCCAGACCTGGCCGTGCCGCACTGGCGGCATCTGCAACTGGCAGCGGTGAGGGGCCTTCGCGCTTCGACTTCGTTCGCGAATCAACTCTCAGACCCGTCATCCTGAGGAGCGCGCCCTTGCGCGCGTCTCGAAGGATGCACGGCCCGTCTGTGCCCGATTCATCCTTCGAGACGCGCGTTCCGCGCTCCTCAGGATGACGGGTCTGGCTTTCGGGACCCGAGTCATCCCGCCGTCGCAAAACCGTCGGCGGGGAGTCAAGAAACTGTAAGTCCGGAGTCAAACGGCGCAGGCAAAACCCTCGTCAGGATTCGACGAAGGTTACCGAATGCCGACTGCGATCTCCGCGAGGCGGCGAGGCCTCACAAGGCGTCAGCTTCTGGTGCGCTCGGCGTCCACGGCCGCGCTGGCGGGACTGGGCGCGCTGGCAAGGCCGTATCTGAGCCGTGCGGCGGATCGGCCTTCGATCGCCGGCATCCAGTCCGGTGACGTCGCAAGTGACTCCGCTGTGATCTGGGCCCGCGCCGATCGCGCCGCGCGCATGCGCATCGAATGCGCTGCGGTCGAGAGCTTCGCCACCATCCTGCGCACCGTAGCCGCCGATGCGCTGCCCGAGCGCGACTTCACCGCCAAACTGCTGCTCGATGGCCTGCCGCCGGGCCAGGACCTGTTCTACCGTGTGCGCTTCGAGGACTGCGACGGCATCTCAGGCGAAAGCCGGGTCGGGCATTTCCGCACCGCGCCGGTCGATCGCCGCTCGGTTTCGTTCGTCTGGTCCGGCGATGTGGCCGGGCAGGGCTGGGGCATCGACCCCGCGCGCGGCGGCTTGCGCAGCTACCGCACCATGCTGAACGAGCGCCCGGACTTCTTCATCCATTCCGGCGATCACATCTATGCCGATTGCACGGTGCCGCCGCAGCAGGCGCTGCCGAATGGCGAGGTCTGGCGCAACATCGTCACCGCGGAGAAATCGGTCGTCGCGCACAGCCTCGATGAGTTCCGCGGCAACTACAAATACAATTGGCTCGACGAGAATTTTCGCGCCTTCCACGCCGAAGTGCCTGTCTTTGCGCAGTGGGACGACCATGAGGTGGCCGACGACTGGTCGCCGATCGGCACCGCTGATTCGACCGGCTACGACTCGGACGGCACGTCGCGCCTGGTGGCGCGGGCGCGCCGCGCCTTCCATGAATTCATGCCGATGCGGCTGATGCCGGAGCGCGACGGCCGGGTCTATCGCAAGGTCGCGTACGGGCCGCTGCTCGACGTCTTCGTCATCGACATGCGCTCCTACCGCGATTCCAGCTGGAACAAGCAGGGCGATCCGGACCAGGCCTTCATCCTCGGCGACAGCCAACTCGCCTGGCTGAAGCGCGAGCTGGTGGCGTCGGATGCTGTCTGGAAGGTGATCGCCGCGGATCTGCCGATCGGTCTCGTCAGCCTCGATGCGGTCGCGCTCGGCGACGGCCCGCCCGAGCGGCGCGAGCACGAGATCGCCGATCTCTTGTCCTTCATGAAGCGCGCCGGCGTCCGCAACACGGCGTGGCTCACCGCCGACATGCACTACACCGCCGCGCATCACTACGATCCGAACCGCGCGGTGTTCCAGGACTTCGAGCCGTTCTGGGAGTTCGTCTCCGGCCCGCTGCATGCCGGCACCTGGTCGCCCGGCGAGCTCGATAACACTTTCGGCCCGAAGGCGATGTACCAGAAGGGCTGCTCGGCCGAACAGGGCGACAATCTCGCGCCCTGCTTCGGCCTGCAATTCTTCGGTCGCGTCGATATCGACGGCAGGACCGGCGTCATGACGGTGACGCTGAAGGACGTCGACAACCACGACCTGTGGTCGGTCGACATCGAGCCGCGGCCTGACGCGCGGCCCGGCCAGATCATGGCGCAGCACATCTAGATCCGTCCCTGATCCCGTCGCGACATCTTGATTGCCGGGCGCCTTGCTCGACGGGCCGGTTTGCGGGCACACTGTCGCTTGGCAGTTCTGCCAATTTCATTCCTTTCAGCTGATTTGCTGGCGTGACGTCGTCGATTTCATCGGCGTCCCACGCGTCAGGAGCTATCCATGGAAAATCTGCAAACACAGGGCATCAGCCTGCCGCAGCTCGGTCTCGGCACCTTCCGCATGCAGGGCGATGCCTGCCGCGCGGCGGTCGAGAGCGCGCTCGGGCTCGGTTACCGGCACATCGACACCGCCGAGATGTACGGCAACGAAGAGGCGATCGGAGAGGCGATCGCGGCGGCGAAGGTCGCGCGCAAGGACCTGCATGTGACCACCAAGGTCTGGCACGAGAACCTTGCGCCGGATGCGATCCAAAGGGCGTTCGACACCAGCCTGAACAAGCTGCGGCTCGATCACGTCGATCTCTATCTGGTGCACTGGCCGTCGCGGAGCATGAAGCTGCCTGCCGTGTTCGAGACGTTGATGCGGCTGAAGGAGGAGGGCCGTGTCCGCGCGATCGGCGTCGCCAATTTCACCACCGCGCTGCTCAAGACCGTGGTCGAGGATATCAAGGCGCCGATCGCCTGCAACCAGATCGAATATCACGCCATGCTGGATCAGACGCCGGTGCGGAAATATCTCGCCGCGAAATCGATCCCGCTGGTGGCCTATTGTCCGCTGGCGCAGGGACGTTTCGCGACCGACGAGACATTGGCCAAGATCGGCCGCAAGCATGATGCGACCGCAGCCCAGGTGGCGCTGAAATGGCTGCTCGATCAGGACGGCGTCGCGGCGATCCCGAAAGCCTCGCGCGCCGAAAGCCAGCAGGCCAATCTCGACGCGCTGAAGGTGAAGCTCGACGACGACGACCGCAAGGCAATCGCCGCGCTGCGCAAGGACATTCGCTGCGTCAATCCGGGCTTTGCCCCGGCGTGGGATTGAGCCGTCGACCATCCGATACGAATGTTGAAAAAGAAAATGGCTCCGCGAGGAGCCATTTTCCGTTGTGTCGGCCTTTATGTTGTATCGGTCTTTAGTAGCGGTGCCGCTCGATGATCATCGTTCGGTCATGGTGGTGATGGCGCCAACCGTTGTGCCAACCGCGATCATGGTGCCACCAACCGCGCTCACGACGCATCTCGGCGTGCGCGTTCCAGCTGCGATTCCAGTGATGATTGTCGCCGCGGTCGATCACGACGGTCTCGGCGCTCGCGATCGACGGAACGGCCACTGCAAGCGCGCCAATCGCCGCGAGAACAAAGCTAATCTTTTTCATCTTATCCTCCTCAAATGATGCGAGGGGGAAACCGTGCGGGCATCGAAACGTTCCTCAGGAACAGGCGGAGTTTTCTGAACGGTTGTTCAGCAATGCAGGCGTGACTCCGCTCGCGGTGCGTTGGCTGCACAACCGATGAATCAGCGCCGCCGCCTGCTTTCGACGGTCTTGCCTAACCACTGCGCCCGACGCATCATCGCGCCATAAAAATCAATGTTCGGGGGGACGTTGCCGTGAGCCAATTTTCACGCCGGGATTTTTTGAAAGCTACGGGATCGGCCGCCGCTAGCGCCATCGCAGGGCCGGCCGCTGCCGCGATGGGGCCGGACGACAAGTTCGACCTCGTGATCAAGAGCGGCGACGTGATCGATCCCAGCCAGTCGCTGCGCGGCAAGCGCGACATCGGCATCCGCTGGGGCTTTATCGAATCGATCGAAGACGAGATTCCGGCTGCGCGCGCCGGCAAGACCATCGACGCGTCGGGCAAGCTGGTGATGCCGGGCCTCGTCGATCTGCACTGCCATGTCTACCCCTATGGATCGGCGATCGGCATTCCCGCCGACGAGCTGGTGCAATTCCAGGGCACCACGACCGTGGTCTCGGCCGGCGATGCCGGCGTCAACAATCTCGCGGCGCTGCGGCGCTTCATCGTGGCGCAGTCGCGGGCGCGGATCTACGCCTTCGTCCATATCGCCAATAACGGCCTGTCGGCTTTTCCGGTGGCCGAGCTCTACAACATCGACAACGCCCAGGTCGAAGCCTGCGCGATGGCGCTCGCCGAGAACCCGGACTTCCTGATCGGGGTCAAGGTGCGGATGTCGGAGAACGTCATCTTCAAGCATGGCATCGAGCCGCTGAAGCGCGGCATCCAGGCCTGCGAGATGTGCGGCTGGCCGGCGCGGATGATGGTGCATATCGGCGGCGTCGAGACCAAGGAGTTGATGTCCGACATCCTCAATCTGCTGCGGCCGGGCGATATCCTGACCCACGCCTATTCCGGCGCGCCGAACATGTCCGGCGCCTTCACCAACATCGTGCAGGACGGCAAGCTGTTGCCGGCGGCGCTCGCGGCCAAGCAGCGCGGCGTGCTGTTCGATGTCGGCCATGGCGGCGGCAGTTTCGATTTCACGGTTGCCGAGATCGCGATCCCTGCGGGCTGCACGCCCGATACGATCTCCTCCGACATCCACGTCTTCTCGGGCAACTCGCCCGGCATCCCGTTCCTGCCGAACGTGATGAGCAAGTTCCTGGCGATGGGCTCCTCGCTGGATCAGGTCGTCGCGATGGCGACCTCGGTGCCGGCGCGGATCATCAACCGCGCCCCCAAGATCGGCACGCTGCAGCGCGGCGCGCCCGCCGACGTCGCGATCATGGACCTCGTCGAGGGCCCGGTCACCTTCGTCGACACCCGCAACAACAAGCGCGACGGCAATCTGCAGCTGAAACCGGTGCAGACCGTGGTCAACGGCGTGCCGTTCGGCCGGCCCTATCAGGCGCCGTTTTCGGTGCGGTGAGGAGCAAATGGACAGATGGATTGCTTCGCTTCGCTCGCAATGACGAGCTAGCTAGCCGTCATTGCGAGGAGCGTAGCGACGAAGCAATCCATCTTGCCGCGCGGGGAGCGCTAGCCGCGCTTCTCCACATTGCTGCTGCGCGCGGGCACGCCGAACTCCTTGCGACACACCTCGGCCAGCACGGCGACGCCTTCGCGGATCTGGTCGTGCGAGGGGCTGGCGAAGCAGAGACGCAGCCGGCTGCCGGAATGGGCCTTGCTGGTCGACCATTCAGGTCCCGGATTGATCGAGACGCCGGCGGCCAGCGCCGCCTGGTAGAGCTTCAGCGTGTCGACATTGTCGGGCAGCTTGACCCAGAGGAAGATGCCACCCTTCGGCGCCTCGAATTCCGCCGAGGTGCCGAACTGCTCGTTCAGCGCTTCCATCAGCGTGTCGAGCTTGGCGCGCAGGCCCTTGGCGAGCCGCGGCACATGGGTCGAAAAATGCGGCGCGCAATATTCCGCCAGCACCATCTGCTCCAGCGCGCCCGAGCCGGCGTCGGTCTTCAGCGGCAGCATCCGTGACATGATCGCCCACGGCGCGACGATGAAGCCGACCCGCAGGGCCGGCGCGATCGACTTCGAGAACGAGCCGATATGGATCACGCCGCCATGCGTGCTCATTGCATAAATCGCGGGCGGCCGTTCGCCGTTCCAGATCAGGTCGGCGTAGCAATCATCCTCGAAGATCGGCACGCCGTATTCTTTTGACAGCTTCAGCATCTCGGCGCGGCGGCTCTCGGGAAGGATCGAGCCGGTCGGGTTCTGCACTGTCGGGATGGTGTAGATGTATTTCGGCGTGATGCCGCGCCGCTTGTGATCGGCGAGCGCTGCGGCCAGCGCATCGATCCTGATACCCTCGCCGTCGAGGGGAATGCCGACCGCGTTGACGCCGAGCCGCGTCAGCCGGTTCAGCGAGCCCTGATAGGTCTCCTGCTCGATCAGCACGGTGTCGCCCTTGGCAAGCAGCGTCTGATTGACCAGGTCGAGCGCCTGCAGCGAGCCGGAGACGATCATGATCTCGTCCGGCGTGCAGGCGATCCCGGCATCGCGCTTCAGCTTCTCGGTCAGAAACTGGCGCAACGGCAGATAGCCCTGCGGTCCGTGCGCGAGATTGTAGGTCGCCAGATTCCTGCCCTCGCGCCTCAGCACGGCATTGACCGCTTCCAGCAGCCCGTCGACCGGGACCTGGTCGGGATCGTTGTTGCCGCCGACGAAGCTGTATTTGGCAAGCCCGGTCCAGCGCGCGGCCGGCGCGGGCAGGCCGGCCGGAAGCAATGGTGCAAAGTCGAACTGGGCTGAAGTGGACATGGACGTTTCGCTCCGTGTTGTTGTCGTTGAGAAGGCCTGCGGGAAGCGGCTTTCCGTGAAGTCAGTTCAATTCAGTTCTTGCCGGTCAGCCGGATCGGGCGACCCTGGCTGATGAAGGCATAGTGCCCGGCGCCGACGCTGCCGACCATCAAGGCCTCGACCGCCGGTTCCGCGATTTCGCCGTCGGCCGCCCAATCGACCACGAAATTCGCGCCGGTGCCGCCGCGGGTATCGGTCGTGGCGATCGCGACCTCGACGGTCGCAAACGGTTTTAGCGCGATCGGCGATTTGAGGTAGCTCTCCACCATCTTGCCTGATGTGTCGAAATAGGCGATCCGCTTCAGCACCAGGGGCCTGGTTTCGGAAGCGTTGTGCACGCTGAGCGTCACCGAGAAATCGGCCCTGAGCTTGCCCTGGCTCATCGACACGCTGGAATACACCGGCACGTAGAATGCACCGGAGGCGGTGAGACCTTCCGATGGCACCGCGGTCAGCGAGTTCGCGAAATTTTGTTCAATACTTGCCGAGGACTGTGCTAGCGCCTCGGTCACTCTCCCGGTGAGCAGGCAGAGTAAAGCTGCCAGAAAAATGCCGCCTGCGCGGATGTGACACATTGCTCGGTTGATCCTCACGCCCGGCCCTCTAGGTTGCGGCAACAGGAAGTCTTTGACGCATGCATGAACTGATTCCCGATATCACGCTCTGTATCCTGCTTGCCTGGGGGATTGGGCTGCTCGCCCATTTCTCCCGGCAACCGCTGATACTGGCCTACCTTATCGCCGGCTTTTTCATTGGTCCATTCGGCATGGGCTGGGTCAAGTCCCAGGAGTCGATCAGCGTCATCTCCGAGCTCGGCCTGATCTTCATGCTGTTCATGATCGGGCTGGAAATCGACCTCAAGAAGATCATCCGCGCCGGCAAGGTCATCCTGTTCGCCGGCGCCGGCGAGCTGATCGGCGGCTGCCTGATCGGCGTCGCGTTCTTTGCCGGAATCGGGCTTGCGGTCGGCGGCGGCAAGTTCGATGCAATCTATCTCTGCGTCGCCTGCGCGCTGTCCTCGACCGTCATCATCGTCAAGGTGCTGTACGAGAAGCGCGAGCTGGATACGCTGCCGGGCCGCATCACGCTCGGCGTGCTGGTGCTGCAGGACATCTTCGCGATCCTGTTCCTGGCGGTGCAGCCGAGTCTCGACAACCTGCAGATCAGCGTCGTGCTGCTGTCGATCGCCCGCGTCGCGGTGCTGGTCGCGACCGCGCTGGTGCTGAGCCGCTACGTGCTGCCGCGGCTGTTCCACCAGATCGCGCGGCGGCCCGAGCTCGTGCTGCTCGGCGCGCTCGCCTGGTGCTTCCTGATCGGCGAGATCGCCGAGCGGCTGCATCTGTCGCGCGAGATGGGCTCGCTGGTCGCCGGCGTCTCGATCTCGACCTTTCCCTACGCGCTCGACGTCACCGCCAAGGTCACGACGCTGCGGGATTTCTTCATCACGCTGTTCTTCGTCGCGCTCGGCATGACGATCCCGATCCCGGGGCTCTCGGTGATCGGGCTTGCGCTCGTGATCGCGGCCTTCACAGTGGTGAGCCGCCTGGTTACCACATTCACGCCGCTCTATCTGATGAAGCAGGGCCTGCGCGCCAGCCTACTGCCGGCGATCAATCTGGCGCAGATTTCCGAGTTCTCGCTGGTGGTGATCCAGACCGGCGTTGCCGCCAACCATATCGGGACGGAGACCGCGAGCGCGGCCTCGTTCGCCTTCGTGGTGCTCGCGGTGCTCTCGACCTTCGCGATGGGCCGCAGCGACCAGATCGTGCGCGGCCTGATCGGACCGCTGAAGCGGATCGGGCTGCGCGATCTCGACCACGTCGGCGAGGGCCGCGGTGAGGCCGGCCAGGAAGGTGGACACGGCGAGATCCGGCGCATTGTCATTCTCGGCTTTTTCCGCGCCGCGAGCGCGCTGGTCAGCCAGATCGAGCGGCAGAACCAGTCGCTGCTCGAGCAGATCAGCGTCATCGACTTCAACCCGCTGGTGTTCCGCACGCTGTCCGACCGCGGCATGCACGTGATCTATGGCGACATCAGCAATGTCGATACGCTGGTGCACGCCGGCATCGGCAAGGCCGAAATCATCATCCTGAGCGTGCCGGACTTCCTCCTGGTCGGCGCCGACAATGAGAAGCTGGTGCGCCACGTCCGCGCCCTGAATCCGACCGCGCGGATCGTCGCCACCGCGGATCTGTTGACCGGCGTCGACGACCTCTACGCGGCCGGCGCCGACTATGTGACGGTGACCCGGCTCAGCGACGCCGGCGAGCTCTATTCGGTGATCGAGGCTGCCGACGCCGGCCTGCTCGACGACAAGCGGGCCGAGCTGGATGCCCAGCTCAGCGACCGGCGCGAGGTGCTGCCGTAGAGGCTCGCTACGTAGATGGGGTAACGGGCCGGCCGCCCGCTCGCTACGGCGCGATATAGAAGCGCGCTCGCGAGCGGCCTGTTGGTT
>NZ_JASGSR010000136.1:0-20425 GCF_040446015.1 Bradyrhizobium sp. INPA03-11B | reverse complement strand
GACATTGTAGACCGCAAGGTTAGTGCCATCGGGCATCGTCGCGGGACGGATCTCGCCCTCCGGAAAGTCCTGGACCGGGCCGATGAGAATGCCGTTGATCGTGGTTGTCATAGCATTGTGCTTCCGCCATTGACGCTGATGACCTGTCCCGTGACGAACGAGGCTTCCTTCGAAGCCAGATAGCACACCATCGATGCCACCTCGTCCATCTCGGCCGGGCGCCCCATCGGCACCACGTCGATAAAGCGCTGCAACGCCTTCGGCGCCTTGAGGGTGATCTGCTTGACCTGGGGCGTTTCGACGATGCAGGGAGCGACGACATTCACGGTGATGCCGTCCCGGGCGAATTCACGCGCCAGTCCGGTCGCCATCGCATGCACGCCGCCCTTGGCGGCGTTGTAGGCGGCGTGATCCCAAAGTCCGTTGCGGACCGAGTCCGCCCCGATATTGACGATGCGACCGTAGCCCCTGGCCTTCATGACAGGGACGGCGTGCCAGGTGCACCACAGGGTGGTCCAGAGGTTGCGATCGATCGTGGTCCGCAACGTCTCAGGTGTGTGGTCCAGAAACGGCTTGATGATCCCGCCGCCCGCGTTGTTGATCAGGATGTCGAGCGCCCCGAAATTCTCCACCGCCGACCTGATGACGCTGCCTGCGACGTCCTCCCGCGAGAGATCGCCGGCCTTCACGACAGGGCGCCTCGCAGCGCTTGCGGCGATGTCTTCGGTAACCGCACCGAGCCGTCCTTCATCGACGTCCGAAAGCACGAGGTTGGCGCCGGCGTCGGCAAAGTGGCGGGCGATCACGGCGCCGATGCCGCTGGCGGCTCCGGTCACCACGACTGTCTGTCCATCGAAACGAGAGCTCATCCGATTCAATCCGTCAGAGTACGATGCTGATGCGGCCGCTCGGCCGCAGGCCTTCGCCGCCGAGCAGGCAGCGCTTCTCCCGGATGCGGAAGCCTCCGTCCTGCAGCGCCAGGCGATACTTGTTCGTTCCGAAGTAGAGATCGGTGACGCCGTCCTTGGTCCGCAGCGTCTGGAACACTGAGGTGACGTCGATCTCGTCGTCATGCCGTGCGTGAATCCGGACGTTGCCGACGATTCGGCTCGTCTTCGAATGTGGAAACTCGGCATGCGCGGTGCGCTTCATGAGTCGCTTGACCCGCTCGCCAAGCCGCATGCGATCGTCGGCGATGTAGAACAGATTGGTATCCGACGACGCATCCGCGGGCAGATCAGTGCAGGGAACTTCGTACCTGGCATCCTCGGTGAAGAGCGTCAGCCATTCTGGCAATCGCCACTGATCGAGCAGCTCGGCCTCGTTGAACAGGAAATCTTCGACATTGGTTCGGGTTACGGATTGCATCTCGTTCTCCTACGCCGCGACGCTCTTGATGCCGGACTCCGGTGCCGGGAACATCTGCTTGTTCCACTGGGTCCAGAACGCACGCATCTGGAGCTCGTCGTCGTGATGGGCTTTTTCCTTGCCCATTCCCTTCGAGATGTCGTTCCACAGGGCTTCCTTGGAGTTCTCGAAGCCGCGTTGGCAGTGCTCCAGCGCTTCGGCGTCGTCGGGCGTTGCAAAGCCGCCGGGGCCAAGAAACTCGAGGAAATTGTTGAGGCGATACTTTCGCGCCCACGCCGATTCGTCGTTTGGCGCCAACGCCCAGGCATTGATGACCATGTAGTCGGGGGCCATCGGGAAATAGGTGCGCACGGTCAGCGCCATGATGTCATTGACGACGAGATTTGGAAAAATGAACAGGTTGCGGTTCCTGCGCGCGATCCGATCGGCGCGCTCCTGGCCGTGGCGGGCGACGAGGTTGTCGTAGATCCGTCCGATCTCCGATTTGCCAGCCTCTCCCCATCCGGGGATCCACTGCGCGACCGGTCGTCCCCAGGGAGCGCCGTATTCGAGGACGGCGTGACCGTTGCCGAGGTCGTAGCCGTAGCCGCCGGCACCCATCCCGGTAGCGAGGTTGTCCGTCGAACTCATCAGGATATCGAAGTAGGTCGCGTGGGTGGTCGCAGCATGATAGCCGTCGATGCTGTTCTCGGTGAGCAGCTTCCAGTTCGCCCGGATCGAATATTCCTGGCTGCCCGCGACGATCGACATTCCGGCGTCGGTCTGATCGCAGATCACGTCGAGGTATTCCTTCGCGCCGGCGAGGTAGTCGACAAGCGGCATGATGTTGCTGTCGAACGAGATGAAGTTGAAATCGCGATAGGTCTCGAACCGCGGCACTGGCTGCATGTTCGAGGTGTCGCGACCCTTGAACCCCTCGGGGTAGGAAGCTTCGCCTGGCTGGCTACGCAACTTGCCGTCAGCGCCGAACACCCAGCCATGATAGAAGCACTGGAACGATTTGGCGTTGCCCTTGCGCTCGCGGCAGACCTGGGCGCCGCGATGCGGGCAGGTGTTGAGCAGGGCGCGCAGTTGTCCCTTGCTGTCGCGGGTGAACAATATACCGCGGCCGGCAACCTTGCGGGTGATAAAGTCGCCGGGCTTGGGGAGTTCGGACGAATGTCCAAGGTACAGCCACGAGCGGTCGAAGATTTTCTCCTTCTCGGCCTTGAATATCTCGGGGTCGACGAAGTTGCGTCGCGCAACTTTAAAAATGCGCTGTGCCGGATCGACGAGCAGTGCGGGTTGCGGATGTTCTGCGTTCATTGCGGTTTCCTCTATCCCTAGGCGGCGAGTAAGCGCTTCAGTTCGAGTGCGGGATTCTCGAGTTCGCTTTTTCGAACAGGCTTGCGTGAGACGACGAGCCGGCGCAGCACCGCCATGTCTCGTGCCGAATTGACGGTGATGCCGCCGACGACTTCGCCGTCGCGGACGCTGATGGTGACGAAGCGCCCGGCACCGACGTCGCCCCTGACGATCTCCTCGCCACCGGCCGGATTTCCGACGACCTGGATGTTGGCGTCGTACTGGTCGGACCAGAACCAGGACGGAGCATCATAGGCAGTCGCGAGGTTCGTCATCGATCTTGCGGTGGCTATGGCCTGGTTCTGCGCGTTGGCCCAGTTCTCGATGCGCATCCAGCGGTCGTGGCTCCGGCTCCATTGCTCGGCGACATCGCCAGCGGCGAAGATGCAATCGGCATGGGTAGCTCCGCTCGAGGTGACGCGGATGCCATGCTGGGAATCGAGGCCCAGTTGTTGGGCGAGCTCAGTGACCGGCTCGACGCCGACGCCGGCCAGTGCAAGATCGGCCGGCACGAAGCTGCCGTCGTCCAGTTCCAATCCGCGCGATGTCGATCGCTTCGCCACGGCGTTGCACACAATCTTCGCGCCGTTCGACCCATGGAGCTGATGGAGATATTGGCCGAGCGATCCGGAGCCGATCTGAGACAGCAAGCCTTCGGCCTTCTCGATGATGGTGACGTAGCATCCGCGTCCGATTGCGGCGGAGGCGACTTCGAGGCCGACGACCCCGCCGCCGATCAGCGCAATCCGTCGCCCCGGCTGCAATTCCTGGCGCAGCGCCAGCGCATCGTTCATGCAACGGAGGTAGCGGACGGGGAGTGGGCCATTGTCGAGCTCGGGCAGGCGACGCACACGCGTCCCGGTCGTGAACAGCAGGCGGTCGAATGCGAGCTCTTGTCCGTCGGCGAGGCCGACAACGCGCCGCTGCAGATCGGCTGCGACGACACGGGACGAGGTGTGCAATGCGACATCGAGGTCGCTCCACTGCTGGCGCTGCAAGACCAGCACCGGATTGGAAACACGGTCGACCAAAATGGCTTTCGACAGTTGCGGGCGTTCGTAGGGAAGGTGCTCTTCCTCGCCGATCAGGCTGACCGCGCCGCGATGTCCGGCAGCGCGCAAAGCCTCGGCGGCGCGGGCGCCCGCCTGTCCGGCTCCAACGATCACGATGCGCGCTTGCTGCGGATCCAACGTCATTCGCTCCCATGGCCGCTCTCTTGGCAGCTCCCTCAGCGCGGCATTTCCGCTCGTCGCCGCCGTGACGCTCAGAGGCGTCTTGACAGCCAAGATAAAAACAATCATTCCTGTTTGTAAAGTGAATTCTGCGACGCGCAGCGGCGCGGGCGGGGATCACGACAAGAAGCTCGTGACAGAGCGACAGGGAGAGCGCGTTGGGCACTGTGATCGACATTCACACGCATGTTGTGCCTGCACGGCTGGCCGCCGACCCGAAGCGGGACGCGCGCTGGCCGAGCGTCGAGCTTTCGACGGGCGATCAGGCGATGGTGATGATCGCGGGCAAGGTATTCCGGAAGATCGATACGCGATCATGGGATGTCGAGCAGCGGCTCGCGGATATGGTTGAGGACGGCACCGACATGCAGGTGCTCTCGCCGATGCCGGAGTTGCTGTCGCATTGGTTGCCGCCTGATGACGCCGAGTATCTCGCGGACCTCATGAACGACCAGATCGCGGGCATGATCGCGCAGGCGCCCGGCAATTTCGCCGGTATCGGCATGGTGTGCATGCAGGACGTGCCACGTGCCGTCCGGCAGTTGGATAAACTCAAGGCGCTTGGTTTTGCCGGCATCGAGATCGGGTCGCACATCAACGGCGTGGCGCTCGGCAGCGAAAGCCTGTTTCCGGTCTACGAGGCTGCCCAGTCGCTCGATCTCGGCATCTTCGTGCATCCGCTGCACCCGGCCGGCATGGAGCGCGTCGGCGGCAGCCCGGAATTCGCCGCGACGGCGGTATTCCCGCTCGAAACCGCGCTCGCGTCGGTGTCGCTGCTCGCCGCCGGTGTGCCCGAAAGATTTCCCCGGCTGCGTGTCTTGCTCAGCCATGGCGGCGGGGCGCTGCCATGGATTCTGCCGCGAATGGATTTCGGCTGGTCGCTCGGCGCCAGGGGCAAGATGACGCGAGCGCCGTCAAACCTTGCGCGGCAGTTCTGGTACGACTCGATCCTCTACGACCCGGTGTCGCTGTCGTTCCTCGGCAACGCGGTGGGCGAGAGCCGCATCGTCGTCGGGTCCGATTATCCCTTCACAATCCGGCAGAAGCAGCCGGGCGCATTCGCCAGGCGGGCGCTGAGCAGCGATGCCGTGCTCGCCGAAAATTCCTTCGGATTCCTCGGCCGGCGCTACGACGTGGCGAGGCTGCGGGGCACGGCAGTCGCGGGGCCACCCCATGGCTGACTGTCGCTCATTGCCGCAGATGTGCCTGCTCGGTCCTGTTCCGCCGCGAACGCCGGGCCGCAGCGATGCACAGGTGCCCTCCGACACGGAGAGGGGAGCCAGCAAGTACGGCCGGGTGCCCTTCGTCTATTTCTACCAGGATGGCGCGGCGGCCGATCCCGCTTTCGGCCTGCTCGACATAGAGATCGCAATTCAGCGCCGCGGTCCGGAGGACTTCGTATGCGAGGTCTATGCCATCGGAGACGGCTATCAGAGCGGACATGGCGCGAGCACGCCCGAGCCGCTGCTGTTCGAATTCCGCGGCCGCGGCCGCTCCATCGCGAAGGCTGAATGGCGCTACCCGACCGTTCTCAGCGGTCACATGGATGCATTGACGTTCTCAATCGCCCTTGCGCTCACCGACGAGGAGTTCGGCCTGCTCGACAGCGTCCTGCTGCCGTCGGCGCGCGCCGAGGTGACGGTTTGTCTGGAGTGAGCGCGATGCCCGACAAGATGATCGTGATCGGCGAGCGTCGCGTTGCACGCCAGGACCTGCTTGAGCAGGGCAGCCGTGCCGCCACGGCACTCGAGTCGATTGGCGTCCGCGAAGGCGATGCCATCGCGTTGCTGATCCGGAACGATCCCGGCTATTTCGAGGTGCTGCATGCAGCCGCGCTACTCGGCGCCTATGTCGTGCCGCTGAACTGGCACAGCAAGCCCGACGAGATCGCCTACATTCTGGCCGATTGTACGCCGCGGGCCTTGATCGGGCATCGCGACCTGATCGCGGCGGGTGAACGTGTCGTTCCTGCCGATCTACCGACCTTTATCGTCGACGATGCGGCCGGGTCGACGCCGTTGCCGTCCCACGCGCAGGATTGGCCGGCGTTTCGCGACAGGGCTGTGCGATGGGAACAACCGCCTCGCGCGCCGCGGGGAACGATGATCTACACCTCTGGCACCACGGGACATCCGAAGGGTGTTCGACGCGCGCCAATGTCACCCGAGCAGATCAAGAAAAACGCGGCACTGCTTCGCGAGATCTACGGCATCGAACCCGGCATGCGGGCCTTTGTCTGCGGTCCGCTCTACCACGCATCGCCCGGCGCTTTTGCGCGGCAGGCCTTCCAGCATGCCGACCTCACGGTATTGCAGCAGAGTTTCGATCCGGAGGATCTGCTGCGGGTCATTGCCGAGCACCGGATCACGCATCTGACGATGGTACCGACCATGTTCGTGCGCCTGCTGCGGCTCAGCGACGCCGTCCGCGATCGATACGACCTGTCCTCGATCCGCTGGGTGACGCACACCGGTGCGGCCTGTCCCCCCGACGTGAAGCGCGGGATGATCGAATGGTGGGGGCCGGTGATCCACGAGACGTATGGCGCGACGGAAACCGGCGCTGCGGTCGGCTGCAACACCGAGGAGTGGCTCGCGCACGCCGGCACGGTCGGTCGGCCGATGACAGGCACCGAGCTCAGGATCTACGACGAGGCCGGGCTAGAAGTCGCCCCCGGCGGCATCGGCGAGATCTACCTGCGCACGGAGGCTTATTCGGACTTCACCTACCATGGCCGTCCCGAGCAGCGTGAGCAGGTCGATCGTGCCGGCCTCGTGACCTGCGGTGATGTCGGCTATCTCGACGCCGACGGCTTTCTCTACATCTGCGATCGCAAACGCGACATGGTAATTTCGGGTGGGGTCAACATCTACCCCGCTGAGATCGAGAATGTCCTGGTCAATTGTCCCGGCGTGCGCGACTGCGCTGTGTTCGGCGTACCCGATGCGGAGTTCGGCGAAAGCCTGATCGCTGCGATCGAGGCGGAGCCGGACGCAGAGCCCGCGCCGGCCGATGTCACGGCGTTCCTCGAACAGCGCCTCGCGCGCTTCAAGGTGCCGAAGCGCCTCGTCTTTCACGACGCCCTGCCGCGGGAGGCGAGCGGCAAGATTTTCAAGCGGAAGCTGCGCGACCACTACCTTCAGTCCGGCGTTCCGCCGGCCTGAACGACCGTGCCATCAACAGGAGATCAAGCGTGGATCTGAGTGACAAGTTCATCGACGTGACGGGAACCCGCACGCGGTATCATGATGTCGGGCAGGGAGAACCAATAATCCTGATCCATGGTGGTGGACCGGGTGCATCGGGCCTGAGCAATTACCGCAAGAATGTCGAGCCGCTGGCGGCCGGCCGCCGCGTCATCGTCGTCGATCTGCCTGGGTTCGGCGAGACCGAGGGCAAGCTGCAGGACGGGTCGATCTTCGAGGCGATGGGCGAATTCGTCCGCAGCTTCATGGATGCGATCGGGGTCCAGAAGGCGAGCTTCGTCGGCAACTCGCTGGGTGGTGCTACCTCGCTGATGGTCGCCTTGCGCGCCCCGGAGCGGGTCAACCGTCTGGTGCTGATGGGCACGGGTGGCAGTCAGGCTATCTTTACGCCAATGCCGACCGAAGGCCTGCGCCGCATGGCGATGTTCCACGGCGGTGACGGCCCGTCGATGCAGAAGCTGAAAGGCGTCATTGAGCTTCTGGTGTTCGATTCCAAGGCGATCACCGATGCGTTGCTCGAGGAGCGGCTGAAGGCTGCGATGCGCAAGGACGTCATCGATATCTTCAAGCGACCGCCGCTCGACATCTGGCGCGAGAATCTCGCCGCGCTGAAGCACAAGACGCTGATCGTCTGGGGACGCGACGATCGTGTGGTCCCGCTCGATTCCGCCTTCATCCTGCTGAAGACCATGCCGAACGCCGAGCTTCACGTCTATCCCAAGTGCGGCCACTGGGCGCAATGGGAAAAGGCCGACGAGTTCAACGCGCTGGTCGCCGCCTTCCTGGATCGGCCATGAGCACGCTCGTCGACAGGCTCGCAACGCGCCTCCAGGAGGCGGAATCGGCCCGGCGGCCGATCGACCCGATCGCCGGCGAGATAGGCAGCGGTAACCTCGAGACCGCCTATGCGGTGCAATCCGAGGTGACCCGGCGCGGTATCGCTGATGGCAGGCGCCTGGTCGGCCGGAAAATTGGCCTCACTTCGAAAGCCGTGCAGCAGCAGCTCGGGGTCGATCAGCCTGACTATGGTGCGCTGTTCGCGGACATGGAAGTATCGACCGGCGAGGCTATCGATGTCACGCGGCTGATCCAGCCGCGTGTCGAGGCCGAAATCGCGCTTGTTCTCGACCGCGATCTCTGCGGCGAGGACATCACGCTTGGCGAATTGATGCGATCGACCGCCTATGCCGTTGCTGCGCTCGAGATCGTCGACAGCCGGATACGGGACTGGAAGATCAGCATTCTCGATACCGTTGCGGATAATGGCTCGAGCGCCCGCTACGTGCTCGGCGCAGCGCCGCGGCGATTGACGGATGTCGACCTCGAGGCCTGCGGCATGACGATGACGCGCAACGGAACCATCGTGTCGGTCGGCTGTGGCTCGGCCTGCCTTGGTCATCCCTTGCGTGCCGGGCTCTGGCTCGCAAGGGCGATGGCACGCGCCGGCCAACCCCTGCGAGGTGGCGATGTCGTGCTGACGGGCGCGCTCGGCCCGGTCTCGCCGGTGTCGGTCGGCGAAGTCTACGAGGCGAGAGTCTCCGGTTTCGGGCCTGTCAGCGTGACCTTCACGTAGTCGGCCGGATCAGGAGGCATCAAGAGCCGCCTTAGAGCTTCAAATCACCAACAATCGATAATAGGGAGGATTGAGCATGACGTTGATTTCGCGAAGATCGGCCGTTGTGGGCCTGGGAGCGAGCGCGCTCGCGTTCGGAAGCGCGTCAGGGGCGCGCGCTGCAAACTACGGACCCGGCGTCACCGATACCGAGATCAAACTCGGGACCACTGCACCTTACAGCGGTCCCGCGTCAGGATACGGCGTCTATGGGCAGGCGCAGACCGCCTATTTTCAGATGATCAACGACAATGGCGGCATCAACGGCAGAAAGGTCAACCTGATCTCGCTCGACAACGCGTTCTCGCCGCCGAAGGCCGTCGAGCAGACCCGAAAGCTGGTGGAATCGGAGGAGGTGTTCGCGATCGCCGGCTTCCTCGGCACGGCGGCCAATGCCGCGGTGATGAAGTATCTCAACGCCAAGAAGGTGCCAAACCTGTTCCTGACCTCGGGCGCCGAGCGCTTCAACGATCCCAAGGAATTTCCCTGGATCGTTCCGTTCTATCCGATCTATGTCGCGCAGGGAGCCGCGCTGGGTGCGTATATACTGAGCGAGAAGCCGGATGCGAAGATCGCGGTCCAGTACGTGAACGACGATCTTGGCAAGGACTTTCTCCGCGGCCTGAAGAAAGGGCTCGCCGGCAAGGCCAGCGCCATCGTCAAGGAAATCAGCCACGAAATCACGGAGCCGACGATCGACAACCAGGTCGCCGACTGCAGGGGGGCGGGCGCTGACGTTTTCGTGCAGCTCACCTATTCCAAGTTCGCGGCGCAGGGCATCCGCAAGGTGGCCGCCCTGGGCTGGAAACCGCTGCACGTCGTCAATTCGAACTGCAGCTCGATCGGCGGGACGCTGGCGCCAGCGGGGCTCGACAATGCGAAAGGGCTTGTCTCGGCGTGGTGGGAAATCATAGCGACCGATCCGCGCCAGCAGTCCAAGCCTCGCGTCAAAGCCTATGTCGAGTTCATGAGGAAGTACATGCCGTCGGTCAGCATCGACGACAACACCGCGACGCCCGGCTACAACAACGCCTACATGATCGAGCAAGTCCTGAGGCGGTGCGGCAACGAACTCACGCGCGAAAATCTGCTGAAGCATGCAACGTCTCTGAGGGACGAGCAGCCGCCGCTATTTCTAGATGGCATCAAAGTCAGCAACTCTCCAACCGACTATCGCGCCGTCCACAACCTTCAAATCACCCGCTTTGACGGCGCCAACTGGGTGCCGGTCGGGAACATGATTGATCTCGACGGCATGGCGTCGTGAACTCGGCCCTCGAGTGATGGGGCTGATATGCAACCGCGCCCGGCGCCAATATCTGAGGGCGACGTCGTCTCGCCAGTTGACGAATTACTCGTGCTCGGAGGCAGCCGAGGCTGGTGGCGGCCTTACGCCACCGCCCGCCGCTTTTTCCGGGTTTTGGAGCGCTGCGTTTCTTCCTCTTCGTTGTCGCTAATGTTGGCGACCGTGCCGTCCGACATCGCGAGGAGGTTATGCTTCATGGCGAGGAGTGCGTCGGAAGCGTCTTCCAGCTGCTTGCGGTCGATGCCGTTGACGATCTTGGCGTTGAACTTGTCGGTTTCCTTCCGGAGCTTCTCGAGGAAACCGCGCGCCTGCTTGGTGACATAGACGCGCTTGACGCGGCGATCGACCGGATCGGCCTGGCGGATCACGAAGCCGGAGGATTCGAGGCGGTCGATCAGGGCTCCGACAGCGACCTTGCCGACATCGAGCTCGTTGGCGAGCTGAACCTGAGGAAGCCCGTCCTTGCGGGAGATGAACGCCAGCACCCACCATTGCGAGCGGGTGATCCCGAGCGGCGCCAGTGCGCGATCGAACATCATCCTCCTGAGCCGCGATACGTCGTGGATGAGATATCCAAGCCGAAGATCCCAATCGGGCTGATCAACCATTGATACTTCCCTTGCGGCGAGTCGGAGGTTTGAGGTCAACCAATACCATACACCAGCGTATTTTAAATGGAAGGTCGCGCCACCGGGACGAAATCGCCCGCCGTCCGCCATGGATCGATTTACAAAAGAAGTACGCTAGTGTATTACTTGTGGGACGGTCGAAGGTCGCGGAAGCGGCCGACCTGCCACAGGGAAGGAAGTCGCCCATGTTCGATGCGGCCGTACTGAAGGGAAAGCGCATCCTGGTGACGGGCGGAGGGACCGGACTCGGCAAGGAGATGTCGGCCGGATTCGCTGCCCATGGTGCCCATGTCTATGTCTGCGGGCGGCGCAAGGAAGTGCTCGACCAGGCCGCGCAGGACATCCGTGCGCGGTCGGGCGGGCAGGCGACGGCGCTGCTCGCCAATGTGCGCGATCCCGACAGCATCGATGCCATGCTGGCCAGCATCTGGACCGAGGGGCCGCTCACCGGGCTCGTCAACAATGCCGCCGCCAACTTCCTGGCGCCGACCGAAAGCCTGTCGCCACGCGGCTATGAGGCGGTGCGCTCGACGGTGATGGACGGCTCGTTCTACACCTCGCTCGCCTGCGGCAAGCGGTGGATCGCGGCAGGCCTGCCCGGCGTCATCATCAGCAACCTCGTGACATGGGTGTGGACCGGATCGGCCTATGTGGTGCCGGCGGCGATGGCGAAAGCAGCCGTGCACGCCATGACCATGTCGCTTGCGGTCGAGTGGGGACCGAAGAACATCCGCGTCAATGCGATCGCGCCCGGGCCGTTCCCGACCGAAGGGGCCTGGGACAAGCTCAATCCGCTGGCCGAAACCGGCGTCGGTGCGACACAGGCGGACGAGGTGCCGCTGCGCCGTTTCGGCAAGATGGACGAGCTGCGCAATCTCCTGATCTTCCTGATGTCGGACGGTTGCAGCTACATCACCGGCGACACGATCAGCATCGATGGCGGTCATCATCTGGCCGCGCCCAGCACCTTCGCAGGGCTCTCAAAGCTGTCATCCGCGGACTGGCAGCGCGCGCGCGAGGCCATCCAGACCTCGGTGCAGAAGGAAAAGCAGGCTCGCTCGATCTAGCCCGCCTGCGGTCACGGAGAAAGAGATGTCGAGGGGACTGGCCATGGCGACCAAGAGCACTGAGTGCACCGTGGACAATGGTCTCGCCCATATCGTGCTCGATCGGGCCGAGCGCGGCAATCCGATCGATGGCGAGTTCTGCCGCGAATTCAGCCTGGCCATTGCGGAGCTCAGCGAGTGCGCCGATGTGCGCGCGGTGCTGCTGTCGGCGCGCGGCAGGCTGTTCAGCGTCGGCGGCGACCTGACGTCGCTGGTCAGTCAGGGCGATGCGCTGCCGGCAACGATCAAGGCCTGGACGGCCGACCTTCATATCGCGATCGCCCGAATGGTGCGGATGCGAGCGCCGGTCGTCGCCGCTGTTCACGGAAATGTCGCCGGCGGCAGCGTGTCGCTGATGGCGGCCGCAGATCTCGTGGTGATGGCGGAGACGGCGAAAATCTCGGCGGCGTTCTCCAGGATCGGCTTCAGCCCGGATAGCGGATCGACCACGACGGTCACGCGCCGGATCGGCGTGGCACGCGCCCGGCGTTTTTTTCTGCTCGGCGAAACGCTTGACGCCAAATCGGCGCTTGCGCTGGGACTGGTCGACTTCGTCGTTCCCGCTGACGCGGTGCAGTCCGAGGCTACGCGCATCGCCGGAGAACTTGCCGCCGGCCCGACGGAGGCGTTCGGCGCGATCAAGCGGCTGTTCTCCCAGACCAACGATCGATCGTTCGAAAGCCAGCTCGAGGACGAGGCCGAGACGCTTGCCGCGATCTCGCGGACGACGGACGCGCGTGAAGGCGTCAGGGCCTTCGTCGAGAAGCGCAAGCCCGTGTTTGCCGGGAAGTGATCTCCGAAGGCGACAATCTGGACCATTGTCAATATATAGTACTATAACGTAAAGTACACACATATACTAAATAATTCGGCCGTGAAGCCGGAACCGACACAGCAGCGCAGGAGGGACACATGACCGTGGCAGCCGCCAAACTGGATACGTCTCATGCCGGCTTCCGCGAGGCCGGCTACTGGCTCGACAAGACCGTCGATCAGCTTCTCACCGAGGCCGTCGAGAGGACGGCCGACAAGGTCGCGATCGTCGCCGACCGGGCGGATCGCGACCAGGCGACGCGTTTCACCTATCGGGAGCTGGAGAGGCTGGCGGATCGCGCCGCGAGCGCGCTGCTGCGGCTCGGTGTCGGGCGCGGCGACGTCGTCACCGTGCAACTGCCCAATTGGTGGGAGTTCGTCGTCACCGCGTTCGCCTGCAGCAAGATCGGCGCGGTGATGAACCCGGTAATGCCGATCCTGCGCGAGCGCGAGCTGCTCTACATCCTGAATTTCTGCCAGGCGAAGGTCTTCATCGTGCCGAACAGATATCGCGGGTTCGACTACGCCGCGATGGCGCAAGGCATGCGCGCGGAGCTGCCGCACCTCAAGCGCGTGATCGTTGCCGACGGCGAGGGCGAGACCGGCTTCGAACGGATGCTGCTGTCGTCCGAGGCCGACAAGCTGCCTTCCGGCCTGCGTCCGGACGACATGGCCGTGCTGATGTTCACGTCAGGCACCACAGGCGAGCCCAAAGGCGTCATGCACACGTCGAATTCGCTGATCGCCTGCTGCAAGGCGCTGTCGGGACGGTTCGGGCTCGATTCCAGCGACGTGATGCTGGTGGCCTCGCCGGTTGGGCATATGACGGGTTACGCCGCTATTGTGCTGCTCTCGGTCTATCTCGGCGGCACGATGATCCTGCAGGATGTCTGGGAAGCCAGGCGCGGCGCCGGCCTGATGGCGCGCGAAGGTGTCACTTACACGGCAGCGTCGACGCCGTTCCTCAGCGACATCTGCGACGCCGTGAAGGCAGGCGCGGCGCGGCCGAATAGCCTGCGTTCGTTCCTGTGCGGCGGCGCCCCGATCCCGTCCGTGCTGATCGAGCGTGCGGCCGCCGAGCTCGGTCTTACGGTCTGCTCGCTGTGGGGCATGACGGAAGTCCTGTCGGGGACGCTGACCGAGCCGGCGCGCGCAGCCGAGAAATCCGCGAGCACGGACGGCCGGCCACTCGAGGGAATGCAAATCAGCGTCGTCGATAGCGAAGGACGGCCGGCGCCCGTAGGAGAGCCCGGGCGGCTGCTGGTTCGTGGCGCCCAGATGTTCAAGGGTTACTACAAGCGGCCCGAGCTGTTGACCTTCGACAATGATGGTTGGTTCGACTCCGGCGACCTCGCCTACATGGACAAGGACGGCTACATCCGCATCTCCGGCCGCGTGAAGGATATCCTGATCCGCGGCGGCGAGAACGTGCCCGTCGTCGAGATCGAGAACCTGCTCTACAAGCATCCCGCGGTCTCGGCCGTCGCGGTCGTCGGCTTCCCCGATACCCGGCTCGGCGAGCGCGGCTGCGCGTTCATCGTTCCCCGCACCGGCAGCACGATCGATTTGACGGCAGTGCAGGCCTATCTGGGCGAGGCGAGGATGGCAAAGCAGTTCTGGCCCGAGCGTGTCGAGCTCCTGGCCGAGCTGCCGCGCACGGCCAGCGGCAAGATCCAGAAGTTCAAGCTGCGCGAGATGGCCGCGGCCTTTGCCGACGCGAAATAGTCACTGGTCGGAGTAGGTCGGATCCCGCCGCTCGCGAAACGCGGCGACCGCTTCCGCATGATCATGCGTCTCCAGCAGGATCACCTGCTGGCGGTCTTCCAGCATCAGCGCGGCATCGAGGCTCGGTGCGTCGATCAGCGTGTTGAGCGCCTGCTTTGTCATGCGCAGCCCCATCGGTGAGACCCGCAGCATCTCCTCGGCGAACGCCAGTCCCCTTGCCAGCAGCTCGTCAGCCGGAGCGATATCACTGACAAGTCCGATCGCTCTCGCACGCTCGGCCTTGAGGAAACGTCCGGTGAGCAGCAGCTCCGAGGTCACGGAGAGCCCGACCAGCCGCGGCAGGAGATAGCCCGAGCCCATGTCGCAGCCGCCGACGCCGATGCGGATATAGGCGGCGTTCATGCGCGCATCCGGTGCGGCGAAGCGGACGTCGCAGGCGAGCAGGAAGGAGAAACCCGCGCCGCATGCCGCGCCGTGGACGAGCCCGATGATCGGCTGCGGGCATGATCGCATCAGGCGGATCACGCCGGAATAGTTCTGCTGCATCTTGAGCTGGCGCTGCGGCCGTCCCTTGCCAGGGGCGGCGAACGCATCCGATCCCAATTCGGCCCCGGCGGAGAATTGAGGCCCGTTGCCGCGCAGGATCACGACCCGCGTCGTCGGCCGTTCGTGGAGCGCGGAGAAATACGCGGTCAGTTCCGCGATCATCTCGGGTGAGACCGCATTGAGCTGGTCCGGCCGGTTCAAGGTCAGGATCTCGATCGCGCCGCGGGTCTCGACAGTGATGGTGCTCGGTGGCGTCACGGGTGCGTTCCCATCGTTCATTGTCCTTGATCAGATAGTAATATAGTGTACGGTAATCATGCGCAATACCAGGACATCCCGGCCGCCAATCGGGAGGCCGGCGGTGAGACGACCGTCAGGGAGGCGAGGCGATGCCATACCAGTCCGTGTTCAGGCCGGATCTGTTCCGCGGCCAGACGGTCATCGTGACCGGCGGCGGCAGCGGGATCGGGCGCTGCACCGCCCACGAGCTCGCGGCGCTCGGCGCGAACGTGGCCATCCTCGGCAGGACGATCGAGAAGCTCGTCGAGGTGCAGCGCGAGATCGAGGAGGATGGCGGGCATGCGATGAGCCATGCCTGCGACATCCGTGACGAGACCATGGTGGCTGCCGCCATCGATGCGGTGCTTGCGCGCTACGGCCGCATCGATGGCCTGGTCAACAATGCCGGCGGCCAGTTCCGCGCGCCGCTGAAGGCGATCTCGACCAAGGGATTCGAGGCCGTCGTGCGCAACAATCTTACCGGCGGCTTCATCTTCATGCGCGAGGCCTATAACCGCTGGATGGAGGCCAATGGCGGCGCGATCGTGAACATCATTGCCGACATTTGGCACGGCTGGCCGGAATTCGGCCACTCGGCCGCGGCGCGCGGCGGCATGCTGACCCTGACCGAGACGGCGGCCTGCGAATGGTCGGGCTCGGGCGTCCGCGTCAATGCGGTCGCGCCCGGTGGCATCGTGTCGAGCGGCTTCGACACCTACACGCCGGAGATGCAGAAGAAACTGCATGACTTCACCGAGCGCGTGCCGTTGCAGCGCTTCGGCACCGAGGCGGAGATATCGGCCGCCATCGTCTATCTGCTTTCGCCTGCGGCGGCCTATATCACCGGCTCCTGCCTCCGCGTCGACGGCGGAACGCCCAATGCGCGCACCACATGGCAGCTCGAGCCGCACAGCCGCAGCGTACCGTTCGAAGGCTTCCATCGCGTCAAGCTGCCCGAGGTGATGAAGCGCAAGGCGAGCGCGTAGCCGCTTGCTCAATCCACCACGATGATCAGCTTGCCGTGATTCTCGCCGCGATAAAGCCGGGCGATCGCGCCGGGTGCGTGCTCGAGGCCCGGCAGGATTTCCTCGTCGTGAACGATCTTGCCAGCAAGCGCGAGCTCGGCGAGGCGCGCTGCTGCCGTTTCGAACTCGGCGAAGTGATCGAATATGATGAAGCCGGACCAGCGCAGGCGCCGGGTGAGGATTTCGCGCTCGGGGCGCGGGCCGGTGGGCACGGGAGTCCAGGATGCATTCGCCGCCGTGCCGCACTGGATCACGCGCCCACGCAGCCGCATGGTGCGAATGGCGGCATCGGCGATCGGCCCGCCGGTGTTGTCGAAGAAGATGTCGTTGCCGTCGGGACACGCGGCGCGGATGGCCGCGCTGATATCGGCCGCCTCCCGGTAGTTGATCATCTCTTGATAGCCGTAGCGCGCTTTGGCTCGCGCGGCCTTGTCGGCAGAGCTGGTGAGCCCGACGGCGCGGCAACCGGCGATGCGCGCGAGCTGGCCGACGAACCCTCCGACACTGCCGGCTGCCGTCGACACCAGCACATGCTCCCCTGGCTTGGGATCGCCGAGGCCGTGAAACGCAAGATACGCGGTGATGCCATTCATGCCGAGCACGCTCAGATTGGCGCTGAGCGGCAGGCGCGATGGAACGACGCGACGCAATACTGCTTCGGGTGTGGTGACGCAATAGCGTTGCCAGCCAAACCAGCCGTAGACATGCTCGCCCGGCTGAAACTGCGGGACGTTGCTCTCGATGATCTCACCGACCGCGAGCGCGCGCATCGGCGTGTCGAGGGGCACCGGCGCGCTGTAGTTCCCTTCATCGTTGGCCCATCCGCGTTGCGCCGGATCGACCGAGAGATAGCGATTTGCGATCAGGACCTCGCCCGCGCCGGGCGCGGCGACCGGTTCCGTCACCAGCGAAAAGTGCTCTGCTTGCGGGATCCCGCGCGGCCGCGCCGAGAGCCGGACCTGCCGGTTTTCACGATGGGTCATGAGCGTTCCTCATAAGTAGTACGCTTGTGTACGATATGACTATACGGTAGAAATCGGATGGGAGACAAGGAGGTCCTGGCGGCTCTGGCCGCCGGATGACCCTGCAACGATACAGCAAGAGGCAAGCGATGGCGGGGCTTTACTTCGAGCAGTTTTCGGTAGGGCAGACATTTGTCCATGAGATCAGGCGGACCGTGACCGATATGGACAACATCCTGTTCTCGTCGCTGACCTACAATCCGGCGGCGGTGCATATCGACCACGAATATGCCAAGGGCACCGAGTTCGGAATGCCGCTGATGAATTCGATCTTCACCCTTGGGCTTATCATCGGATTGTCTGTGCAGGACACGACGCTAGGTACCACCGTCGGCAATCTCGGCATGGAGGACACGCGATTTCCGAAGCCGGTGTTTGCCGGCGATACGCTGCGTGCCGAGACGAAGGTCGTCGCCGTGCGCGAGAGCAAGTCCCGTCCGACGCAGGGCATCGTGACCTTCGAGCATCGCGGCTTCAACCAGCACAATGAAGAGGTGATGTATTGCCGCCGCAACGGGCTGATGATGCGGAGGCCGGCATGAAACTGCGCTCGCTTCTCTTTGTGCCCGCCGACAGTGAACGCAAATTCGCCAAGGCGGACGGGATCGGCGCCGATGCCCTGATCCTCGATCTCGAGGATTCGGTGGCGCCTGGCCGCAAGGCGTTCGCGCGTGATGCCGTGAAGAATCTGCTGGGCGGCGGTCCGAGAAACTGGTCGTTCCTGGTCCGGATCAATCCCTTCGGGACCGGGCTGACGCTGGAGGACCTCGCGGCGGTGGTTCGTCCCGGCCTCGACGGCTTGCTGCTTCCCAAGGTCAACGGAATCGAGGATGTCGATCTGGTGTCGCACTATGTCGACGTGCTCGAGGTCGCGAGCGGCGTACCGGCCGGGCATGTCAAGCTGCTGACAGTCGCGACCGAAACGCCGGCCGCCATGATCGGCTTCAGCGGGTATTCGCGCAAGAACAAGCGGTTGGTTGGAGTGACCTGGGGCGGCGAGGATCTGAGTGCCGCGCTCGGCGCGCTGACGCCGCGCGAAGCCGACGGAAGCTGGACCTTTCCCTACCAGGTGGCGCGCGCGCAGTGCCTGTTTGCGGCGGGGGCCGCCGGTGCTGCGGCGCTCGAAACGCTGTATGTCGACTTCAGGGATCAGCAGGGGCTCGCCGAAAGCTGCAGGATCGCGCGCCGCGATGGCTTTGTCGGCCGCATTGCGATCCACCCAGATCAGGTCGCGACCATCAACCGCTGTTTCACGCCGTCGGATGACGATCTGGCCCACGCGCGGCGCGTCGTTGCTGCCTTCGCCGCCGCGCCCGATGTCGGTACCGTCGGGATCGACGGCAAGATGTACGACATTCCGCATCTGGTCGCGGCAAGACGAACCTTGGCATCGGTCGGGGAGGGCAGTTCGAATGGATAGATCCTTTGCCAATCAACTTGACGTGCCCGAGGATCACGCCGCCATTCGCGAGGGCGTTCGGGCCGTCGTCTCGCGCTTCGACGATGAATACTGGCTGGCCCGCGACGACGATGGCGAATTCCCACGCGAGTTTCATCGCGCGATGGCGGATGCCGGCTGGCTCGGCATCACGATGCCCGAGGAATATGGCGGCGCGGGTCTGGGTGTGACCGAAGCCGCGATCATGATGCACGAGGTCGCAAGCCACGGCGGCGGCATGACGTCGGCCTCGGCTGTCCATATCAATCTGTTCGGGCCACATCCGATCGTGGTGAAGGGCACGGACGACCAGAAGCGGCGCTGGGTGCCGCGCCTCGTGTCCGGCGAGGACCAATGCTGTTTCGGCTTCACCGAGCCGGATGCCGGGCTCAATACCACGCGCATCAAGACCTTTGCCGAGAAGGTGCCGGGCGGCTATCTCGTCCACGGCCAGAAGGTCTGGACCTCCACCGCGCAGATCGCCAACAAGATCATGCTGCTGACGCGGACCACGAAGTTCGAGGATTGCAAGCGCCCGACCGATGGCATCACCATCTTCTACACCGACCTCGATCGCGCGAAGATCGAGGTGCGCCGAATCCCGAAGATGGGCCGCAAGGCGGTGGATTCCAACGCCATCTTCATCGATGGCCTGTTCATTCCCGAGGTCGACCGGATCGGTGAGGAGGGGAAGGGCTTTTCCTACATCCTGCACAGCCTCAATCCCGAACGCATCCTGATCGCGGTCGAGGCGATCGGGATCGGGCAGGATGCGCTGCGCCGGGCGACGCGGTATGCCCGGGAGCGGGTGGTGTTCGATCGGCCGATCGGCCAAAATCAGGCGATCCAGCATCCGCTTGCCGAGAAATGGATGTATCTGGAGTCAGCCTTGCTGATGGCGATGCGCGCCGCCTGGCTCTACGACTCGAACAAGCCGTGCGGGGCTGAGGCCAACAGCGCAAAGTTGCTGGGCGCGCGCGCCGGCCACGACGCGGCGTGGCAAGCGATCATGACCCATGGCGGCTTCGGCTATGCCAAGGAATACCACGTCGAGCGGCTGTTCCGCGAGGTCTCGATCACGCGGCTTGCGCCGATCACCGAGCAACTGATCCTGAGCTTCATCGCCGAGAAGGTGCTCGACCTGCCGAAGAGCTACTGACGCGCGTTGCGTGTGACATTAGAGGCTGCGCGAGATCAGTTCGCGCATGATCTCCGACGTGCCGCCATAGATCCGCAGCACCCGCGCGTCCGCGAACAACCGGCAGATCTCGTACTCACGCATAAAGCCGTAGCCGCCGAAGAACTGCAGACATTGATCGACCAGCCGCCCGTGCATTTCGGTAATCCACAGCTTCGCAGTCGAGGCGGCATAGGTGGTGAGCTCGCCGCGGACGTGCTGGCTCAGGCATTGATCGACATAGGCCCAGCCGACCTGGAGGTCTGATTTGAGATCGGCCAGCTTGAATCGGGTGTTCTGGAACGTTCCGACGGCCTGGCCAAAGGCGTTGCGCTCGAGGACATAGGCCTTGGTGATGTCGAACGCCTTCTGGGCCGACGCGATCGAGTGGAGCGCGATCGTCAGCCGCTCCTGCGGCAGCTCGTTCATCAGCGCCGCCATGGCGCCGCCCTCGGAGCCCAGCAGATTGCCGACGGGAACGCGCACCTGGTCGAAGAACAGTTCCGACGTATCGGAGGAGAGGTGGCCGAGCTTGTCGAGGTTGCGGCCGTGGCGGAAGCCGGGGCGGTCGGTCTCGACCAGGATCAGGCTCATGCC